>JAHDXX010000067.1 GCA_023384025.1 Sphingomonadaceae bacterium | reverse complement strand
AGAGCGTCGCGGGCGGTTGCAGGCGCGCATCGCCCAGTTGCCCCGCGGCGGGGCTCTGGGCGAACGGCTGCGGGTCGGGCGGCTCGATGCCCAGCTGCGCTATGGCGGCCCGGCAGAGGCACTGTGGCGGCTGGCGGCGGTTGATGCGCTTGACCTGACCGGCCCGGTTGCCATCGCGGCAAACGTGACGGGCACGATCGCCAGCCCGCAAGTGCGCGGCTCACTGTCGAGCGACAACCTGCGGGTGCGTAGCGGGTTGAGCGGGACCGATGTCGAGAAGGTCAGCGTTCGTGGGACATTTGCCGGCTCGCGGCTGACGCTGGCGCGTTTTGCCGGATCCACCCGGGGCGGTGGCAGCGTCAGCGGCAGCGGGACTGTCGACCTCTCCGATCTGGGCACGCGCGGCCCGGGGCTCGACCTGAAGATCGCGGCGAAGAACGCCCGCATCCTCGAAACCGCGGGAATAGGTGCGACGGTTACCGGCCCCTTGCGGATCGTGTCCGATGGCCTTGACGGTACTATCGCCGGACGGGTCAGGGTCAGCCGGGCGAGGTGGATGCTCGGTCAGGCGGCTGCGGTCGAAGCGCTCCCGCAAATCCGCACCCGGGAGATCAACCTGCCCTACGATGTGGCACCGCGACGGACGGCCCGGGGCCAATGGCGGTATCTGATCGATGCGAACGCGCCGTCTGGCGTGGAAGTGGAAGGCCTCGGCCTCGACAGCGAATGGAGCGCGAATATCCGTTTGCGCGGCACCACTGCTGATCCCCGCATCGGCGGGCAGGCCCAGCTTGTGCGGGGTGACTATACCTTCGCTGGCAGCCGGTTTGCACTTACCCGCGGGCGGATCGTGTTCGACGAGAACGTTCCGGTCGACCCGCGGCTCGACATCCTCGCCGAGGCCGAGCGTGACGGGACCGATTTCGCCGTCACTGTCGCCGGACGTGCGCAATTGCCGGAGATTACCTTCTCTTCGACCCCCGCCTTGCCGGAAGAGGAGATCCTCGCGCGCTTGCTCTTCGGCGGTTCGATCAACGAACTGTCTGCGACCGATGCCCTGCAACTGGGCGCGGCGGTGGCCAGCCTGCGCGGCGGTGGCGGTCTCGACCCGATCAACCGCCTGCGCACGGCCATCGGGCTTGACCGGTTGCGGATTGTCAGCGGCGACCCGGCCACCGGGCGGGGAACCGGTGTCGCGCTGGGCGAGAACCTGGGGCGCCGGGCCTATGTCGAGATCGTAACCGACGGGCGCGGCTATACGGCAACCGAGGTCGAATACCGCGTCACCAGCTGGCTCTCGCTGCTCGGCTCGATCTCGACCATCGGGCGGGAAAGCGTGTCGGTCCGCGTCAGCCGGGATTACTGACCTTCCCTGCATAAAGGTGGGCTTCGGCCGCCCTGCGCCTCACCAGCCCGGCCAGCACGCGCCCGCCTGCGCGATTCCAGCGATGGAATTCTCGCTCTGCGGCCGCGTGATTGCCTTCGCGGTGCCTGCGGGTCAGTGTCGCCCGGCGAATGGCGCCTGTGTTGTAATGGAAACTGACCAGCGCATCGAACTGGTGCTGGGTGGTCGGAGAATCTCCGAGCGCCAGCCTGACTTCGTCAGCGTAGCGGACGAGGTCCGCCTCAAGCCGGGCATCGCAGTGCGGGCCTGACCAGACTGTGTTCGGCCCGATATCTGGCCCGGTCGTCCCCCAGCCGATAGTCCACGGTGCACCGCCGGTCCCGGGGTCAGGATAGGCGGCAAAGCGCCCGTCCGGCCGCAGCCGCGCGCAGCCTTCAAACTGCTTGATAAGGGCGATCCCGTCAGGCCCCAGGGTCAGGGCTTCGGGCTGGTTGGTTACGGAACATGTCATGGGGTGCCTCCGTGTGCGTGCGAGGCGGGGACATGAAACACAAACCGGGCATGTAGGAAAATGGTTTTGTGGGGCAGGGGCCGGGAATGCGACCGTGCGGAAGTGGTTTTACCGCACCAGCAAGAACACTGTGTAGCCCGCGTAGAGCGCGACCAGCAGCAGGCCTTCGCTGCGCGTGACCTTCCAGCCGCTGCGCAGCTGCACCAGCAAGAGCGCGGTTACGCCGAGCAGGATCGCAATGTCGAACCGTGCGATCTCTGCCGGGACCTCGATCGGATGGACGATCGCGGTCAGGCCGAGGATGCCGAGCAGGTTGTAGATGTTGGATCCGACAACATTGCCCAGGGCAACATCAGGGTGTTTCTTCCATACCGCCACGAGGCACGCGATCAGTTCCGGCAAAGAAGTGCCGATGGCCACGACTGTCAGCCCGATGACGCTCTCTGATACGCCTGCAGCTTGCGCGAGCACGACTGCGCCCTGCACCAGCAGGCGCGCGCCGAAGATCGCGGCGGCGAGGCCGGCCACGACCATCAGGCCGAGCAGCCACGCGTTGTGCGAACGTGGCATGGTGTCGGCCAGTTCGGCTTCGTGCCGATGGGCTTCGTCATCGTCGGCGAGCGCTTCGGAGCGGTAGGCCCACCAGATGTAGCCGGTCAGCGCGAGCACCAGCACCGAACCGACAATCCATTCGATCCGCCCGAGCATTACCGCGCCCGCGCACAGCACGGCGGAACCGGCCATGGCAATCGAATCCCGCCGGAACGAGGCCGGGTTGACCGCCAGCGGCATGACCAGTGCGGAAATCCCCAGGATCAGCAGGATATTGGCGATATTCGAGCCGATCACATTGCCCAGCGCAATGCCCGGCGAGCCGCCCATTGCAGCCTGCACGCTGGTCGCGAGTTCGGGCATGGAAGTGCCGAAGCCGACAATGGTCAGGCCCGCCAGCAATGGTGAAATCCGCAGGATCTGCGACAGGCCTACGGCCCCGCGCACCAGCAGTTCGCCCCCGGCCGCGAGAAACACCAGCCCACCCAGAATCAGCAATGCGGTTGTCATGTCCGGGCAAGCGATAGAGGACGCCGCTGGTTCCCGCTAGCGCCCGCTCGCATCCCCGATCAGAGTGAACGGTGCCCAGGCATTGGGATGGGCCCAGGTGTCGATATCGCTGTCATGCGAGGCGTCGTTGCGGATTTCGCGCATCGCCTGCTGCAATGCTTCCGCGCGGGACAGGGACGGGTTTTCCTTGCCGATGGCGATGGCGCGCACCGTCAGTCGTGCCGCGACATTGTCACGCACCGGCCAGTGCGAGGCAAGCAGGCTCTTTGCCCCGGCGAGGAAAAAGGCGCGGGCAAGGCCGGACAGGCCACTCGCCCCCTGGCTGCCGTCGCCCGCTGCGGTGTTGCAGGCCGACAGGATAACCCAGTCCGCATTCATCCGCAGCGCCGCGATTTCGGACATGGTCAGAAGCCCGTCGTTCTCCGGCGAAGCGACATCGGGCGGGGTGAACACGAGGCCGGGCTCGCTCGATCCGTCGATTTCCCCGGCAAGCAGCCCGTGCGTGGCGAAGGCGATCACGCTAGCGCGGGTAAGGTCCGCTCGCTTGACCGCGACTTCGGTGGCCTTGCTGCCCATCATGACCGCGTTGGCCGGAGCACCCAGTACCTTGCGCATCTGTTCCAGTTCCTCGGCTGTGCCCGGCAGGCGGGCCATGGCCTTGAGCGCGGCGAGATTGACTGTCGGCTGGCCACTTGGGCCTTCATCGCGATAGGCCGCAGCAACCGGGATCGCGCCGCCCCGGGTGCCGCGCATGTTCTTGCCTCCGCCCCGCTGCTGCGCCACGCCCTGCAACACCGGATCGCCGAAGCCGAGGAAGCCGTCGGGTGCGGTCTGCGTGTTGGAGCCGAACTGCCGCAGGAAGGTCAGCGCCTGGAGCGAGGGCAACTGGACCAGGGCATACTTGTCTGCCAGCCATTTGGTCGCGCGCAAGTTGGCCGGGTCACCGTCAGCGCCTTGCGGCTGTTCGGTCACCAGCACACCGAACGGCAGGCTCGACAGGCTGCCACCGGCGACCACGTAGACGTGGCGCTTGCCCTTGAGCACGTCCTCGACCGGTTCCACCAGCTGGCGATAGAACCCGAATGCCATGGCCCGGTCGAACGGGTAGATCCCCTCGCCTTCGTTGAACCATTCCTCTTCCTCGGATGGGGTGACATCAACCGAAGCACCAAGATCCCACCGCAAGCGCCGGACGGCCGCGTCGATTACGCCTTCGCTGAGCTCGGAAACCTGCCAGTCGAAATTGCTCGAGGAAACCGCGATCGTGTGCGTGCCGAACGGGGTCGGCAGCACCATGAGGACGGCTTCATCCGGCGTCTGCTTGAGCAGGGCAAACAGTTCGGGAATGCTGACCGGGGCAGGGCGCAGGAGCGAGAAGAAGTCGGGGAATTCCGCTTCGAATCGCGCGTCGATCGCGGCGATGCCCTGTTCCAGCGAGGCCTGTTCTGCTTCGATCGCGGTCAGCGCGGCAGCGCCGGCGTTCCCGGCGAGCGCTATGCGGCGCGCCTCTGCGGCGTTGGCCCAGGCTTCCGACAGCGCCTGCCGCTCGGCGGCAAGCCTGGCGAGGCCCGGGCCGCGTTCGGCAGCGGCACGTTCGGCGGCGCGGCGGATCACCGCGATGTTGGCGGGATTTTCCATGGCTTCCTGCATTGCGGCGACGGCCTCGCTGAGCAGGGCCACGCGTTTGGGCAGGGTCATGGCGGGATCGGCATCTCCGGATTGCCGCAGGGTGTGGAGCAGCAGCTTGAAATAGAACGCATCCTGCTCGGTGAAGGTCGACAGGCTGCGCTGGCCGCGCGGGTCGAGGCCGAGCGCGTTGCGCCGGGCACGGATGGTGGCGGCAGAGGCGCGTGCTTCGGCCAGCGCCGCATCCGGACTGCTACCGGCCCGGTCAAGATAGAGCGCGTAACCGTTCCTGATCTGCGCCGTATGCGGATGGTCCGGGCCGAGCACTTTCTGCGCCCGCGCGACCGTTTCTTCCCACACCGGGCCTGCGGAGGCTGGGTCATCCCCAAAGGTCAGCGCGGTGGCGAGGTCGGACAGGCTGTAGATCGTGTGCGGATGGTCGTTGCCCAGCACTTTCCGGCGCCGTTCAAGTGTGTCGCGGATCACCGGCACCGCTTCGGCCAGCCGCATCTGGTACAATAGCGAAGCGCCCATGTTCTGGCCGAACACCAGCACGTCGGGGCTGTCCGGCCCAAGCCGCGCGGCCCCCCGGTCGTAGGCTTCCTTGTAGAGCGCGTATGCCTCCGGATGGCGGTCCTGGATCTCGATGATCCGGCCCAGGTTATTGATGCCGGAAAGGGTGGTTGAATCGTCAGCCCCGAGATGCTGTTCCATCAGCTCGACCGTGCGGCGCATGACCGGTTCGGCCTCGGCGGGGCGGCCTTGGTCCTTGATGTTGATCGCGAGGCGGCTGCGGAACTGCAACACATCGGGATCGCTTTCCGGGCGGAAGCGGGCGTAGTTGGCGATGATCGCTTCGAGCAATGGCTCGGCCGCGATAAAGTTGCCTTGTTCCTCGTACTGGTCGGCCAGCGTCATCATCGCCGAGGTGTGGATCGAGCGGGCCTCGACTGCGTCCTGCGAATTTGCCCCGGCTACCGTTTCAATCAGTGCGACCTGTTCGCCCAGCAGCCTCACCGCCTCAGGTCCTCGCCCGAGCGCGAACAGGGCATAGGCCAGTGGCAACCGCGCCTTCGCCGCAGCGAGGCTCTTGGGGCCGTGCTTCTTTTCTGCCCCCTCCAGCATGGCCCGGGCGAGCTTTTCCGCATCCTGCGCCTTGCCCGTCTCGATCAGCTGCTCCACCGCTGACAGGGCCGCATCACCAGCCTGTGCCATGGCCGGTACCGGCGCCAGCGCCAGCACGAGTGCCAATCCCAGTTCACGCCACCGTGCCATTTGGTCCCTCCATGGCCGCTTGTGCGACTGGGCCGGTTTCGCTGCAAGTTACAGGTGCTGTCAGACTTGGCGCAGGACAAAGAAAAACCCCGGCGGCTCCTGCCACCGGGGTTTTCCGTTCCAGAGCCTGATCGCGGATCAGGCGCTGTAGTACATGTCGAATTCGACCGGGCTGGGGGTGGTTTCCCAGCGGGTGACTTCTTCCCACTTTAGTTCGATGTAGGCATCGATCTGGTCCTTCGAGAACACGTCGCCCTTGAGCAGGAAGTCGTGGTCTGCAGCCAGCGACTCGAGCGCTTCGCGCAAGCTGCCGCACACGGTCGGCACTTCGGCCAGTTCGGCCGGCGGCAGATCGTACAGGTTCTTGTCCATCGCTTCACCCGGGTGGATCTTGTTCTGGATCCCGTCGAGACCGGCCATCAGCAGCGCGGCATAGGCAAGGTACGGGTTGGCGAGCGCGTCGGGGAAGCGGAACTCGACCCGCTTGGCCTTGTCGCCCGCACCGTAAGGAATGCGGCACGACGCCGAGCGGTTGCGCGCCGAATAGGCCAGCAGCACCGGCGCTTCGAAGCCCGGGACCAGCCGCTTGTAGCTGTTGGTCGACGGGTTGGTGAAGGCGTTCAGCGCCTTGGCGTGCTTGATCACCCCGCCGATGTAGTAAAGGCAGGTTTCCGACAGGCCGGCGTAGCCATTGCCCGCGAAGGTCGGCTTGCCATCCTTCCAGATCGACATGTGGGTGTGCATGCCCGAACCGTTATCGGCCTTGATCGGCTTGGGCATGAAGGTCGCGGTCTTGCCGTAGGCATGGGCGACCTGGTGCACGACGTACTTGTAGATCTGCATGTTATCGGCGGTCTTGACCAGCGTGTCGAAGGTCACCCCGAGTTCGTGCTGGGCAGCCGCCACTTCGTGGTGGTGCTTGTCGCAGTTGAGGCCCATTTCGATCATGGTCGAAACCATCTCGGCACGGATGTCGACAGCGCTGTCGACCGGGGCAACCGGGAAATAGCCGCCCTTGGCGCGCGGACGGTGGGCGAGGTTGCCGCTCTCGTATTCCTTGCCGGTGTTGGTCGGCAGCTCGATATCGTCGATGGCAAAGCCCGAACCGGCGTAGCCGTCTTCGAAACGCACGTCGTCGAACATGAAGAATTCGGCTTCGGGGCCGACGTAGACGGTGTCGCCGATGCCGGTGGTCTTGAGGTAGGCTTCAGCGCGCTTCGCGGTCGAGCGCGGGTCGCGGGCGTAGAGATCGCCGGTCGAAGGCTCGACGATGTCGCAGAACAGCACCAGCATCGGGGTGGCGCTGAATGGATCGACCACCGCCCGGTCAAGGTCGGGCTTCAGGATCATGTCGGATTCGTTGATGACCTTCCAGCCGGCAATCGACGAACCGTCGAACATCAGGCCGTCTTCCAGCTCGTCCTCACCCAGGATACCGGCGACCATGGTCAGGTGCTGCCACTTGCCCTTGGGGTCGGTGAAACGCAGATCGACCCACTCGATCTCGTGCTCCTTGATCTGCTTGAGGATGTCCTTTGCCTTGCTCATTCGGTTTCTTCCTTCTGGTGCCCTGCGATCAGCCGCAGGGGTTTGGAACTGTGACGGGGAGTGAACTTGATCAGATTGCGTCGTCGTCCTTCTCGCCGGTGCGGATGCGCAGTGCGCTTTCCACCGGCACGACGAAGATCTTGCCGTCGCCAATCCGGCCGGTCTGGGCCGCACCGGCAATCGCTTCGACCACGCGCTCGGCGATGGCGTCGTTGACGACCACTTCGAGCTTAACCTTGGGCAGGAAGTCGACGACATATTCGGCACCGCGATAGAGCTCGGTGTGGCCCTTCTGGCGGCCGAACCCCTTGGCTTCGGTCACAGTGATGCCAGACACGCCGATTTCGTGCAGCGCTTCCTTCACTTCGTCGAGCTTGAAGGGTTTGATGATCGCTTCGATCTTTTTCATGTCGTTCCCGCTTCCCTGCGCTATCGGCCTGCGCCTGTGGCCGACGCGGGCGGGCGGGTGCCCGGCACGGTCGGCGATTGTGTCATGGTAAGGAATAATCAAGAATCGTGCCAAGCACGGTCCACGCGGCAATGCGGCTTCCGGCCAGTTGGGCAGGGCCTCGGTTGCCTAAAGCGAATCCACTGATTGCCTAAAAATTAGGCAGGCAATTGCAGGCCGGTCGCTTCGTCGAGGCCTGCCATCAGGTTGAGCGATTGCACGGTAGCCCCGCTCGCGCCTTTGCCGAGATTGTCGAGCACGGCGATCAGGCGGACGTGATACCCCCCGGCGTTGCCGCGGATATGCAGGTCGATGCCGTCACTGGGCTGCTGGTCAGAGCGCAGCAGGAGTTCGGGCAGGGGTGCCCGGTCGTGGACCCGGACTACGGCTGAACCTGCATAGAACCGGGCCAGTGCATCGTGCAGGTCTTGTGCCGTGACCCGGTTGCCCATGGCCACGAGGTGCAAGGGCACTTCCACCACCATGCCGCGATAGGCGGGCACCACGGCAGGGGCAAAGATCACATCATGTGCCAGCCCGGCATGCTGCTTCATCTCCGGCAGGTGCTTGTGCGCCAGATCGAGCGCATAGGACCGGAATGCGATATCGCCTTCCTTTGCAAACCGCTCAATCAGCGCCTTGCCGCCGCCGGAATAGCCGCTGACAGCGTTGACCGTGTAACCCCAGTCGGCAGGCAGCAAGCCTTCGCGCACCAGCGGCGCGACCAGGGCAAGGAACCCGGTCGGATAGCATCCGGGATTGCTCACCCGGGTGGCATTGGCGACCACGTCCCGCCCGACCAGTTCGGGAAAACCGTAGGTCCAGCCCTGCGCCACGCGATGGGCGCTGGACGCATCGATCACCCGTGTGCCGCTGGCGGTATCAATCAGTGCGACTGCTTCGCGGGCGGCTTCGTCAGGCAGGCACAGGATTGCAAAGTCGGCTTCATTGAGGGCTTCCCGCCGGGCGGCAAGGTCCTTGCGCCGCGCATCGTCCAGCACGACGAGGGAGAACTCGCTGCGGCCTGCCAGCCGGTCGCGGATCTCCAGCCCGGTGGTGCCTTCGGCACCATCGATGAAAACGGTCTGGCTCACGCCTCGAGCGCGGCGAGCGGGAGGTAGCCGGTCGGCCCCTCGGGCCCGAGGCAGCCCCACGCCCATGCGCCGGCAATGTCGAGCACTTCGAACCGGGTTCCGGCATCAAGCGTGCCGACCACTTCGGCGTCCGCACGCGGCTGGGCATGAAGCGATCCGGCGTGAACCAGAGTCCGCTCGATCGGCACGACATAGGCTGCCACCAGATAGCGGCTGGCCAGCGCCACGTGCGCGATATCGCCCCGGATCGGCAGCGATCCGTGATCCGGGCGGACGACCGGACCCGAAAGCGCAAGCTGGCCGCTTGGCACCTCGTATTTCGTCTGTTCGTTCACGCCTGGACCCGTTGCCCCGTCATTGCAGTTGCGCGCGCTTATCCGCCTTCTTGCCAAACGGCAAGTTTCAGGCGCTGCCGTAGCGCGCGCGGAGCATCCGGAATGCCGCCCGAAGGCCCAGCGCCGCACCACCTTTGGGGCGTCCGGGCTTGGCGGCAGGCCGCCATGCGAAAGTGTCGAAATGCGCCCAGTCGATGCCATCTCCCACGAACCGGTCGAGGAACAGGCCGGCCACGCTGGCCCCGGCGAAGCCATTGGAATGGGTGTTGTTGGTATCGGCAATGTCCGACGCGAGCCATTCGCGATAGCCGTCGTGCAGCGGCATGCGCCAGCAAGGATCGTCGCATGCCATCCCGGCGTCGAGCAGCGCCTGTGCAGTCTCGTCACGGCGGGTCATCAGGGCCGGCAGGTCCGGACCCAGCGCGACCCGTGCCGCGCCGGTGAGAGTGGCAAAATCGATGATCAGGTCGGGCGAATCCTCGCTCGCCCGGGTCAGTGCATCGCCGAGAACGAGGCGGCCTTCGGCATCGGTGTTGCCGATTTCCACGGTCAGGCCCTTGCGGCTGGAGAGCACGTCACCGGGCCGGAAGGCATTGCCGGCAATGGCGTTTTCCACGGCCGGAACCAGCAAGTGCAGCCGCACCGGCAAGCGGGCCCCCATGATCAGGTCTGCGAGGGCCAGTGCATGGGCCGCGCCACCCATGTCCTTCTTCATCAGCAGCATGCCCGAGGCAGGCTTGATGTCGAGCCCGCCGGAATCGAAGCAGACTCCCTTGCCGACCACGGCAACCAGCGGATCGCTTTCCTTGCCCCATTCGAGCCGGATCAGGCGCGGGGCATGATGGCGTGCGGCTGCCCGCCCGACGGCATGGACCATCGGGTAATCTTTCTCCAGCGCATCACCTTTCACCACTTTCACCGTGGCACCGTGACGCTTGGCGATGCTTTCCGCGATGTCCTCGAGCGCGGCCGGCCCCATGTCTTCGGCAGGAGTGTTGACGAGGTCCGCCACCAGCGCGACCGCTGCCGCTTCGGCCAGCGCTGGCTCTATCGCCTTGACCTCGCCGGTCAGCAGCACTCTCGGCCCGGGCGCATCCTTGGTGTCCTTGTAACGGGTGAAGCGGTATTGCGCGGTCAGCCAGCCGTGCATGGCCGGGCCGGGCTCGCCGCCGGCAAGGCGATAGGTGCCTTCCGGCAGGACTTCGGCAAGCTTGGCGAGGCACCAACTCGACAGATCGGCCGGATTGGCAACGCCGCCCACCGCGAACCACCCGTCACCGTTCGGGACGATCCCGACCTGATAGCCACCACCGTCGAACTTCTGCGCTGCGAGCGCAGCCCGCTGCCCTGCCGACAGCGCCTTGGCCCAGTTGTCAAAGCCGTTCTTGTCGACAAGGTGGATGGCGATGGCTTCCTGTCCGCGATCAGGCTGGATGAGGTCGGTCTTCTTGGTCATAAGCGGGGGTGTTGCGGCGGAATCGGGGCTGCGACAAGGAGAAAACCATGGTTATGCGGACTTTCCTGCCCCTTTCGCTGGCGTTTCTCGGTGTGGGTTGTTCCGGCGCGGAGCCGGTGCCTGATGGGCAAAAGTCTGCCGCGCGCGAAGTTTCCGCACCGGCAAAAGCAACTGCAACATCCGGCAAGGATGATGCCAGGCCGTTCGCCATGACCGACAATGACGAAAGCGACGGCGGTTCGCGCGAATATGCATACAGCTGGCCGGTAGAGGTCAGTGGCGAGCCGGGGCTGGTCAAGCTCTTCAAGGCGAATATCGCGCAGGACCTCGCAGAGCAGAAGCTGCAATGGAAAGAGGCGATGGCCGATTGCCCGGCGGAATATAATAGCTGCCGCAGCAATACCCTCACCGTGGAATGGAAAGTGGTCGCCAACCTGCCTCGGTTCCTCAGTCTCTCGTCTGATGTGGCGACCTACACCGGAGGAGCGCACGGGAACTACGGGCGGAGCGCGCTGGTGTGGGATCGCAACACCGGGAAATCATTTGACCCCAAGGAAATGTTCGATCTGGCGGCGCTGGAAAGGGCAACGGCCGCTACCCGGTGTCGTCTGCTCAACACCGAGCGCGGCAAACGCCGGGGAGAACCTGTGCCGGCCAACAGCAGCGAATGGCCGGATGACTGCCCGGACATGGAATCGGTAACCCTGTTTGCAGGCTCGTCCGACGGCAATACCTTTGACCGGCTGGGGTTCTATTACGGACCCTATGTTGCCGGGCCCTACGCCGAGGGAGAATACGAGGTCGACCTGCCGGTGACGGGCGGCATACTCGCTGCCGTCAAACCGCAATACCGCGCGGTCTTCACCGCGAATCGGTGAACCCTCGCAATTTCGTGCTGCGCACGCTACATCGCGCGCCATGACCGAATATCAGGTGATCGACAGCGACCAGACCGTCTACCGCGACGGCACGATCAAGCTCCATGGCCCGGAAGGGTTCGAAGGGATGCGCAAGGCCGGGCGACTGGCGGCGGAAATCCTCGACGAGCTGACCGGGTTCGTCCAGCCCGGCGTGACCACCGGCCAGATCGACGACAGGGTCCGGGGCATGATGCTGGACGCGGGCGCGGTCCCCGCGACGCTCGGCTATCGCGGCTACACCCATAGCTGCTGCACTTCGATCAACCATGTGATCTGCCACGGTATTCCGGGCGACAAGGCGCTGAAGGACGGGGACATCGTCAACATCGACGTGACCCCTCTGCTTGATGGCTGGCACGGCGATACCAGCCGGATGTACTTTGCGGGCGAGCCTTCCCTGAAAGCGCGCAAGCTGGTCGAAGTGACCTATGAATGCCTGATGCTGGGGATCGCCGCAGCGGGCAAGCCGGGCGCGCGGCTGGGCGATATTGGTGCCGCGATCGAAGCACATGCGCGCCAGTTCCGTTACGGCGTGGTGCGCGAATTCTGCGGCCACGGCCTCGGCCGCCTGTTCCATGATGCGCCGGAAGTGATCCACGCCGCGCAAGCGGGAACCGGGCCGCTGCTCAAGCCGGGGATGTTCTTCACCATCGAACCGATGATCAACCTCGGCAAACCCTGGGCCAAGGTGCTTGGCGACGGGTGGACTGCTGTAACGCGCGACAAGTCGCTCTCGGCGCAGTTCGAACACTCGCTTGGCATCACGGAAAGCGGGATCGAGATCTTCACCAAGAGCCCCAAGGGTCTCGACCAACCGCCTTACTGAGACGCGCCGACCACCCGCCGGTAAAGGTGCCAGGTGGCGTGGCCCAGCACCGGCAGCGCCACCAGCAGGCCGAGAAACAGCGGGACCATCGCCACGAACAGCGTCGCGCCGATCAGCACTGCCCAGATGAGCATGACCCTCTTGTTGGAGCGTACGGTGGCCAAGCTGACGATGATCGCGGTCAGGAAATCGACCTCGCGGTCCACCAGCATCGGCAGGCTCATCACGGTAATGGCATAGAAGGCGAGGGCCATCAGCCCGCCCACGGCGCTGCCGACCAGAAGCATAGCAAGCCCCGCTCCGGTCTGAAAAATCTCCAGCGATTCCGAACCGACCCCGCTTTCGGCGAGGAAAATCGCGAAAATGCCATGTGCAACCATGAGCCAGAAACCGAAGGCAACGAACACGATCACGCCCATGCTGACAATCTGTTCGTCGCCGCGACCGCGCAGGGCACCCAGCACGGCGCGCCATTGTATCGGCAGGCCCGCCTCGCGGCGGCGGCTGACCTCGTACAGGCCCACCGCGATGAACGGGGCAATCAGCGGGAAGCCAGCGGCCGCCGGGATCAGCCAGGTCGCTTCGCCCCAGGCCAGCAGGGCATAGGCAAGGAACAGCCCGCCGCCGACGTAGATTCCGGCAAAGAACAGCCCGAACAGCGGGGCTGCGGCAAAATCGCGCCAGCCAGCGGCCATCGCCGCGCGCAAGTCTGCCACAGTTAGGTCGCGCGCGACGGCAACGGGCGCGACCTGGGCCTTGGTGGCCATGGTCGTTTCTCCTCTCCTCGCGACGCCCCGCTCGGGAAGGTGCCTCAAGCGGGAGAGGTGCGCAAGCCCGTCAGTGCTCGCGGGCTGACCGGATCGCTGCCCCGGCGGCAAAAGGCGCCATGCCGACCAGCGCGAGGCTGATGGCCCCGGCAAGGGCGATGCCGGTCGTATCGCCCCGGGCGAGGCTGCCTGCGCCGAAAATCAGGATCGGCACGGCCAGCGGCACCAGCAGCAGGCCGGCCAGCGCGGCGCCACCGCGCAATGAGGCGGTGAGGGCGGCGATGATGGTCCCGATGGCCGCAAGCCCCGGCGTGCCCGCCACCAGCCCCAGCAAAAGCAGGCGCACCGTCTCGCCCTCCAGCCCGAGCAGCGCGGCCGCCGGCAAGGTTGCCAGCAGGAGCAGCGGCCCGAAGCTGAGCCAGTGGGCAACCAGCCGCACCGCCATGGCGAGCTCTTCGGAAATCCCCCGCAAGGCGAGCTGGTCGAAGGTGCCCAGTTCCAGATCGGGCGTGACCAGTCGGTCAAGCGGGAGGATCGCGGCCAGCAGCGCGGCAATCCACACCACGCCCCCGCCGGTCCGCGCCAGCACTTTGGGATCAGGCCCGACTGCAAACGGAAAGAGCATGGCGACAGCGAGGAAGAACAGCAGCGGCAGCATCGGACCGCCCCGTGCGCCGCCCGCCAGCAGGGTGCGCACATCGCGCCACAACAGGGCAGGGACCACGCCCGTCACGCAAGGAACTCCGACAGGTCGAGCACCCGCATGCCATCAAGCGGGAAGGGCTGGTGCGAGGCGAGCACGCAGATCCCGTCAGCCCGGCAATGGCTTTCCACCATCGCCCCGACCATGCTCACGCCCTTGTGATCGAGCCCGTTGAGTGGCTCGTCGAGCAGCCAGATCGGCGCGCCCTGCGCGCTGAGCCGGGCGAGCGCGGCCCGCTTCTTCTGCCCGGTCGACAGGTACCGCACCGGCA
>JAHDXX010000066.1 GCA_023384025.1 Sphingomonadaceae bacterium | reverse complement strand
AGGCGGCGGAATGGCGAACAGATCGGTTCGTTTCGCGCGCCGGGAAGGCTGGTGGCCTTTCCAAGCGCGCGGCGGGCCGAGCTGGAAGCCATTCCGCCGTCCCGCAGGGATTTGGCCAAAATGGCCCAGCGCAGCGTCAGTTCGGTTTGAAATATCGACATATTCCGGCACCTCACTTCCTCGCGCCGGGCCATTTTGACTCAAACCTCGAAGGCGCGGTTAATGGGTCCTGACCCTAGTCTTCGGATTCGGCGGTCACGGGGTCCTCCGCCTCGCGGATGCGGTGTCCGCGCGCGGCAACCAACGTCTCCGCCACGAACAGGATCAGTGCGGAGATCAGCAGCGCCATGGTGGCGATCCATGCCAGCGCGGTCAGAGTGCCGATCTGCGGGATGATGAACGCGCTGACGAACAGCAGCGCGATGACCACGCAGATGGTCAGCGCGGCGGCGGTCGACAGCATCACCGCCCGTTGCACCAGGCGTCGGCGCCGCCACAGGACGCGCAGTTCGCCCTGGCGGTCCTGCGCTTCGCCCGCTTCCATTCGCGCTTCGAGCCGCTCGATCCGGTCGGCGACCCAGATAAGGCGGCTCATCATCACGTTCATCACCGCCCCGATCGCGGCGAGCAGGAATGCCGGCGCGAGGCTCAGGCGGACGATTTCCTGCACTCGCAGCGTGCTCGAAGTCCGCGCGACCAGTTCGCTCGCCAGCCCGCTATTGTCTGCCAGCATGTCAAGCATGGTCAGTCCTTCGCGAACGGGTTCTTCGGGCTCTTCAGCACCACCCGCACCGGCACGGCGTCGAACCCCAGCTTGGCGCGGATGCCGTTGACCAGGTAGCGTTCGTAGCTCTTGGGCAGCAGCTCGAGCCGGGTGCCGAACACCACGAACCGGGGCGGGCGGGTGCTTGCCTGGGTGATGTAGCGCAGCTTGATCCGCTTGCCGCCGGGGGCGGGGGGCGGATTGGCTTCCAGCGCATCGTCGAACCAGCGGTTGAGCGCGGCGGTCGGCACGCGCCGGCTCCACGCCTCGCGCAGCTCGAACGCGGCGCCCAGCAACTGGTCGAGCCCCTTGCCGGTCATCGCGCTGACCGCGATCAGCGGCAGGCCCCGGACCTGCGCCAGCCCTTCGTCGAGCGCGCCGCGGATGCCGTTGAACAGGCTGCTGGCATCCTCGGCCACATCCCACTTGTTGATCGCGATCAGCAGCGCACGGCCCTCCTGCAGCACCATGTCGGCGATCTTGAGGTCCTGATGCTCCAGCCCCTTGGTCGCATCGAGCAGCAGCACGACCACTTCCGCGAAGTCCACTGCCCGGCGGGCATCGGCGACGGACAGCTTCTCGAGCTTGTCCTGTACCTTGGCCTTCTTGCGCATGCCCGCAGTGTCGATCAGGCGGACCGGGCGCTGCTCGCCCGTCTTCGGATCGGTCCAGGCCCAGTCGGTCGCGATCGAGTCGCGGGTGATGCCCGCTTCCGGCCCCGTCAGCAGGCGGTTCTCGCCCAGCAGGCGGTTGATCAGGGTCGACTTGCCCGCGTTGGGCCGGCCGACGATGGCGAGCTTGAGCGGGCCGCGCGTGCCCTCCTCGTCGTCTTCCTCTTCGTCATGCGCGGCCTCGACCGCTTCGGCCTTCTCGCCGATGATCGGCCACAGCCCGCCGAACAGGTCGGCCACGCCTTCGCCGTGTTCGGCCGAGAGCGCGATCGGTTCGCCCAGGCCGAGCGACCAGGCTTCCATCACCCCGGCCTCGCCCTGGCGCCCTTCGGCCTTGTTGGCGACCAGCACCACCGGCACGTCCTGCGTGCGCAGCCAGCGGGCGATCTCCTCGTCGAGCGGGGTCAGCCCGGCGCGGGCATCGATCACGAACAGCGCCGCGTCCGCCCCTTCGAGGCTGACCTCGGTCTGCGCGCGCATCCGGCCGGGCAGCGTCTCGGGATCATCGTCTTCCCACCCGGCGGTGTCGACAACGGTGAAGTCCAGCCCGGCAATCCGGGCATCGCCCAGGCGCCGGTCGCGGGTGACGCCGGGCTGGTCGTCGACCAGCGCCAGCTTCTTGCCGACCAGCCGGTTGAACAGGGTCGACTTGCCCACATTAGGGCGCCCGATGATGATGACTTGCGGTTTCATGGTGTGCTCGGGCGTGCAGGTGGAGGCTGGCGGCGGGTTTGGCAAGCAATCATGGTGAATTCGCCTTAACCACAGATGGGAGGGCGATCATAAGGCAAACCGGCAATTAACTGCCGCCCATGAAGCGGATTGCCGTATTCCTTGTCGTCGCGACCACGATCGCACCTGCCCACACCGTGCTGGCCAGCGCCAGCGTGGGGTTCGAGCGCGATCGCCTGGCGCAGGCCGGGCGCGAGCTGCCGCCCTACCTCCAGTGCGTGCCCTATGCCCGCCAGCTGACCGGCATCCAGATCTACGGCGACGCCCATACCTGGTGGCAGCAGGCGGCCGGCAAGTACGAGCGCGGCAACCGGCCCAAGGTCGGCGCGGTCATGGCGTTCCAGCCGCACCGCAACATGCAGCTCGGCCATGTCGCCGCAGTGAGCAAGGTGATCGACAGCCGCACCGTGCTGCTCGACCATGCCAACTGGTCGCCGATCGACGGGCGCCGCGGGCAGATCGAGCGCGACGTCAAGGCGGTCGACGTCTCCCCCGGCAACGACTGGAGCCAGGTCCGCGTGTGGTACGCCCCGCAAGGCGGCCTCGGCACCAGCGCCTGGCCGGTCCACGGCTTCATCTACGGCAAGCGGGCCAAGCTCGAGCGGATGCAGGTCGCCGCCGCCCCGGCGCGTCCGGTGCAGATGGCGGCGCAGGTACGGCCCGCGTCCACTCCCGCACCCGCCCCGGTTGCACCCGTGCGGGCCGAGCCCTCGCGCCAGTTCGCCAGCGCCTTTGCCGGGTTCGACAGCGCGCCTGCTGCGCGTCCCGCACCAGTCCAGGCACCGGCGCAGGTCGCGACCCAGCTCGCACCCCAGCGCAAGCCCCTGCCGCAAGCCAGGCCCGCCGCCCAGCGCCGCGCCCCGGCCCAGCAGGCCCGATCCGCCGCCGTCGACCCGATCGACGCCGCGCTGGCCCGCTACGGGCGGTAGAGCGGGCACGGCAGCGCCCGGTTGCCTGCCAATGCGCCGATGTAGGACTGGCCCGGGGCAAGCCCTGCAACCTGTTACACATGTTACACTGTCCTGAGCCAAAAAAGTCCGCCGCGCGCGGGCGAGCAATTTCGTGCTCTGTTCGTGGCATGGCGGACGGTAGGTCATCACGCGGCGGTGACAGATCAGGGCCGTGTAGGAAAATCGAATGTGCCGGGCGGCCGGCTGCCATTCCTCCCCGGCACGGGGAGGGGGACCACGCAGTGGTGGAGGGGCACCTTAACCCCTAGCGCAGCGCCGATTGGTTCACGCAGGGGCCGCAGATGAAACTGGTATACTGTCCCCGGAATTCTAGGAAAACCGAATGTGTGGTGCGGACTGCTGCCATTCCTCCCCCACCGGGGGAGGGGGACCACGAAGTGGTGGAGGGGCACCCTGTGTCCACGCGCAGCGCCGGTGGCTTCACGCAGAGACCGCAGAGGAAAGGAGAGACGCAGAGGGAGTTGGTATGCTGTCCCCGTCTCTTTCGCTGTCCCCGGATTCCTTTGGAGTGACTGCGCCGCCTCCACCGGCTGATCAGCGATAGGGCTGGTCCTGCGCCGCCACCACCCAGGCGCCATTTTCGCGTTCGACCACGAAGCGGCCGCCGCCTTGCTCGGTCCGGGTCACCACCACGGCCCGGTCACCATAGACCAGAACGAACTCGATCGATGCACGAAGATCCTCGGGTGAACCGATATATTCGCGGACGTCGATCAAGGCTTCCCGCGCGTCGGGATCGCTCGCCGCCATCGCTGCGGCAAATGGCTGCCTCGGGTGCAACCCGGCCCGAACGCGTGAAAGATCGTCGCTCGCGAGCAACTGGGCCAGCGCGATGACTGCTGCAGCCTGGGGGCTGCTCCGGGCATCCGGCCCGCTCAACCGCTCGGTCGGGACCGGTGCGCGCGAGATCGGGGCGCGGAACCGGATATCGAACGCGTAACGGGTTGCGCCATCGCCCCAGTCCGGCAGTTCCTGCGCCACCACTGTCCGGGCATGGCCGCTTACGATGTCGCCGTCGATGCTCAGCTCGTCAAGGGCGAGCTCGCTCCCGCCAAGGCCGAAACTGCGACCTTCGATCTCCCCGTTGGGTCGCGCGATCGACAGACGGCTCCACCGGCGATCGGGCAGCTCGATCTCGAGGTAGAGCCCACGCAGGCCGTTGCCTTCGACCTCTGCAAGAAAAGCGCTTTCGCTGGCTGCTGCCAGTGCCGGTACCATCGCTTCGCTCAGGACGATATGCAGCCGGTGGTTGCCTTCCGGATTGCCGCGAAGCTCCTCCGGAATGAGATACTCGTGCGCCACCGCGTGGGCGATCGCAATGGCCGGCGCGTCGTCATATTGCAGGGAACCTGAAGCTGAATCCTGCGCGGCAAGGGTGGAGGCAGAAAAAACAGCCGACATTGCGGCCAGTCCGATCCACAAACGCATGAGCATAATCCCTGATTTCAAGCCTGAAGGACTTGCCGCTTTCGCGGGAAGCACGCCTCGGTTTCCCTTGAGGCGAAGCTATGCCACGGACCGCCCGGAGGTATAGGACAAAGTGGGCACGACAATACTGCCGCTTTCTGGCGCGGATGCGCGATGCGACCCCGCCTCGTGATGACGGCTCAGGTGGATGACCGGCGAGAGAAAGAGCGGCTGCGCGGCCAGCCCGACGGGCGACGTGCAGGAAAATTCCTTGTGCCGCGCAGACCGCCGCCGTTCCTCCCCGGCACGGGGGAACCGCAGGTGACGCGCAGCGTCAGCGGGACCACGAAGTGTTGGAGGGGCACCATGACCCCATGGGCAGCGCTAGTTTGTTTCACGCAGAGATCGCAGAGAGAAGGAGAGACGCAGAGGGAATTGGTATACTACCCATGGAGCCGCGGTTCGAACCGGCGATCAATTAAGTATAGTGCCCTCGGGGTTTGTGCACCCGTAATTGTGTGCCGACTTTCTGTTTTATCCAAATCTCATGAATTAATTATGGTAATATCTGTTAAAATAATTACTATTAATAGCTTCTAAGAAATCTCAACATCTCTCAATGGTACGTACCACCGTGCCGCCGCTGCTAAGCCATCCTTTTGGGTTTTAGTAAATCTGTTGTGGCGAGTCGGCGTAGCCCCCCATACCTCGCCATGACATGGGTTGTTTTGCAAGGGTTCATAACCAATCCACAGTCCAAGTGAGCGAACGTCGCTCGCTGAAAATGCAACAGCGCCGGTAAACACCGGGTCGACAACGTAATGCTTGGGTTGGAGTCCACTAGCAATGATTAGCTGCTCAATGTCGACCGACATTCCGCCATCGGGGTCGCTCGATGGCGTGTAAGCCTTTGATGATACGCGGTAACATCGACGGTTATTATCGAGTATAACATGGTACTGAGGATTAATTCGTCTAATGATCAGATCACCCGGGCCGATCGCGGGTTCATCATATGGTGCCGCCACTGAACTTATGCTGCCGATTCAACCAATGGTGTGGAGCGATTTTCCTTCAGCTCGCTAATCCAGCCTGCAAGCGCTGTGAAGTCGGTGTCAAGTTCCAACTCCTCCGTCGAACCGGTTTCGTGGTCATGGCGTGTCGCAACAACATCAAAAGCACCCAATACGTCCACTTCAACATCATACTGGTTGATGTGCCATTCGAATTGAAGAGTACCATCTGAGCCGGGAACGAGGCTGGGTGGCGGGAGCGCCTCATCAAACAAGCGCTCCAACAAGTTGGCGGCAAATTTGGCGCAAATGAACGAAACAGGTCGCCCCGCATAGCCATCCCACCCGAATTGAAGCGCAGTCAGCTCATTGAACTTGCCGTTCAGTGACTTCGTCCACTCATTTTCAGAGTGACGGCTTAACGTGACCCTTCTCGAACTCGGAAACACCGAAATGTTGGACGCATCGGCCTTGATGCCGGGGTTGAATCGCGAAAACGCTGCAACCACCGTCTGCGAGTTGGTCATTTCGTTCTCTTCCATGCATTGTGCGCTTCATTGGTCGTAAGCTCCGTGAAGCGCTTCACGATGGCCAAGCGACCTTTTCCAAGCAATTCTAGTGCTCCGTCAATCCCCGGAAGCGTTGGTTTTCCACGATATGTCAGATTGAGTTGGAGTGCCTTATTCCGCCCGTCAATGCTTACCGCAGACCGCAGTTCGTGATGAAGTCGGCCTATAGACTTTCCATCTTCGCTTTGAGAAATCTCGGAGAAGTTCGCGCTCATTGCTTCGATTGGAAATCCAAAGGCTGGGAAAATCGTAAGCCACTTGCTCTGTTCAGACGTGTCTTCAACAGGGATGATGTTGATGTATGTAATCTCAATCTGATTGATATCAAGTTCATAGCCCATTTCGGCTTGAACATGATTGCACAGCTTGCTCAAGCTTTCCTGGAAGGCCTTGGCGATTTGCTCATAACGAGGGTATGTGCCCTCACCATTCTGCCGCCAATTTAGGAGTAGGCGATCAGGCTGGAATTGCAGCAGGTGATCACCTTGCTCGGTCACGAACCAAAGTCGCATATGGCCGATCATTGGGCCGAACTGAATATGAACCCCAGGTGACGGACCTCCTCCAAAAGTCTCGAACTGAGGCGCCAAAGGAGGTTGCTCTTGGACGACAGGGAACTCAGATCGGAAGAGACTCCAAATCGCGCCCGCGTCGACGGTCGAATAACCGGGAATGGGATCAAACTGCACACCCAAAACAAGCTCGTTTAGAGGCGGTTCGTGGTAATCCGGCAAATCAGCGGGTCGGGACATCGAACTCTCTAGAAAGCGTCACAAACGATAACGGGACCATGCTATAAGCACGAAGCGCGGTTTGTCACCCCTTCCTCGCCACCGGCGGGTTTTCGCCCAGGTCCTCGTACCATGCCTCGACCGGGCCGGTCAGCTTGAGGGTGATCGGCTGGCCCTTGCGGTCGACCGCCTTGCCGGCCTGGACGCGGACCCAGCCTTCGGAGATGCAGTATTCCTCGATATCGGTGCGTACCCGGTCCTTGAACCGGATGCCGACGCCGCGTTGCAGCTTGTCCGCGTCGAAGAACGGGCTGCGCGGGTTGACCGAGAGGTGGTCGGGTGGGGTGTCCTGTGTGGTGTCGTCGCTCATGCCCGCGCCTTAGTCGCGGGTTGGCCGCCGTTCAAGCGCGGCTTGAACGGTCAGACCTCCCGCTTCCCCGCTTCCCCGCTTGCCCTTTTGCGCCTGCCCGATTAAGGGCGCCGGTCTGTTCGTTGCGGGCGCGTGCGCCTGTAGCGCGGCTTCGTTCGGACTGCGGGCGTGGCGAAATTGGTAGACGCACCAGATTTAGGTTCTGGCATCGCAAGATGTGGGGGTTCGAGTCCCTTCGCCCGCACCAGTTCGCGCCCCGGCATCACCGGCAATTGAGTGTTCTTGAGAAGGTTTGAATTCGCACCATGCAGATCAAAGAGACCGTCAACGAAGGGCTGCAGCGCACCTTCGAGGTGACCATTCCGGCCGCCGCGATCGAGGCCCGTATCGACGGGGAAGTGAAGAAGATCGCCCCGCAGGTGCGCATGCCCGGCTTCCGCCCGGGCAAGGTGCCCGCCAACCTCGTGCGCAAGATGCACGGCGAGCAGATGCACGCCCAGGCGGTCAACGACGTGATCCGCGAATCGGTCGACCAGCTGATGGTCGAGCAGAAGATCCGCCCGGCGATGCAGCCGTCGGTTTCGCTCGGCGAAGGCTACGAACAGGGCAAGGACATGGTCCTGACCGTCGAAGTCGAAGTGCTGCCTGAAATCGAGGCGCCTTCGCTCGATGGCCTCGCGCTGGAAAAGCTCACCGTGCCGGTCTCCGACGAGGCGGTTGACGAAGCGGTGCTGCGCATCGCCGGCCAGCAGAAGAGCTACAAGGATGCGCCCAAGACCCGCAAGGCGGCGAGCGGCGACCAGCTGATCATCGACTTCACCGGCTCGATCGACGGGGTCGAGTTCGACGGCGGCAAGGCGGAAGACGCCGCGCTGGTGATCGGCTCGGGCCAGTTCATCCCCGGCTTCGAAGAACAGCTCGAAGGCGTGAAGACCGGCGACGAGAAGACCATCACCGTCACTTTCCCGGAAGACTACCCGGCCGAGAACCTCGCCGGCAAGGACGCGCAGTTCGCGATCGTGGTCAAGCAGGTCAAGGTCGAGACCGAGACCAAGGTCGACGACGAGTTCGCCAAGAACCTGGGCCTGGAAGGCATCGACCAGCTGCGCGGCCTGCTGCGCGGCCAGCTCGAGCAGGAAACTGCCGGCCTGACCCGCACCCAGATGAAGCGCCAGCTGCTCGACCAGCTCGCCGCGGGCCACGACTTCCCGGTCCCGCCGAAGATGGTCGAAGCCGAATTCGACCAGATCTGGGCCCAGCTCGAGCAGGAAGCTGCCCGCGACGAGGATCCGGCCAAGGCGATGAAGGAAATCGAAGCCGAGCGCGACGATTACCGCGCCATCGCCGAACGCCGCGTGCGCCTCGGCCTGCTGCTGAGCGAGATCGGCCAGGCCAACGGCGTCGAGGTCTCGGCGCAGGAAATGAACATGCTGCTGCAGCAGGCCGCCCAGCAGTACCGCCCGGAAGACCGCCAGCGGTTCGTCGACTACGTCCGTCAGGAACCGATGGCCGCCGCCCAGTTGCGCGCCCCGCTCTACGAGGACAAGGTCGTCGACTTCCTGTTCGACAAGGCCGAAGTCACCGAGCGCGAAGTGACCCGCGAGGAGCTGGAAGCCGCGATCGAAGCCGAAGAGTCGGCTCCGGCAGCCAAGCCCGCCAAGAAGGCTGCGGCGAAGAAGGCGCCCGCCAAGAAGGCCGCAGCCAAGGAAGAGGCTGAGCCCAAGGCCGAAGCCAAGCCGAAGAAGGCCCCTGCAAAGAAGGCTGCTCCCAAGGCGGACGCCGAGGAAAAGCCCGCTGCGAAGAAGGCTCCAGCCAAGAAGGCAGCGGCGAAGAAGTAATCAGCCGCGCGGCGCGGGTCAGTCGCCCGCGCTCCATGGCTTGAACGAAGGCGCGGGCAGCTCGGCTGTCCGCGCTTTTTCGTAAGCCGCACCGGCCTTCAGCACCTCGGCATCGGCCCATTTCGCGCCGACGAAGCTGATCCCCACCGGCAGCCGCTCGACCGCACCCATCGGCACGGTCAGGTGCGGGTACCCGGCAATCGCCGCCGGTGCGCCGAAGCCGATGCTGCCGTTGAAGTTGTCGCCATTGACCAGGTCGGTGGTCCACGCCGGTCCGCGGGTCGGGGCGACCAGCAGCGTGACGTTGTGCTCGGCGAGCAGCTTGTCGATCGTCTCCGGCCCGGCGATGCGCTGGGCATTGGCGCGGGCCTTTTCGTAGGCCTCGCGGTCGGTGGTGGTCTCGGCCAGTTCGAACAGGCTCTGGCCGAACCAGCGCATCTCGGTGCCGGCATTGGCCTGGTTGAACGCGATCAGGTCAGCGAGGGTGCGCGGCATCCCTTCGCCCGGCAGCGAGGCGAGGTACTTGCCCATCTCCTCGCGCAGCTCGAACATCAGCACGGTGAAGCTGTCGCGGTACATCTGCGTGTCGGGGTCGAACTCGATATCGACCAGCACGGCACCGGCGCGCTCCATGTCCGCGAGCGCGGTGTCGAACACCGCCGCCAGATCCTCCCGGTCGCCGACCTGCTTGCGCATCACCCCGATGCGCACGCCCGCGAGCGAGGCCTTGCCAAGCCCGGCGGCGAAATTGATCTTGCGCGCGTCGGCTTCGGCGGTGGCGGGGTCGAGCGGATCGCTCCCGGCGATCGCGGTGAGAAGGCGCGCCGCATCCCACACGTTGCGCGTCATCGGCCCGGGGGTGTCCTGCGTGCTGGAGATCGGCACCACGTAGGTCCGGCTGACCAGCCCGACGGTCGGCTTGAACCCGACGATCCCGTTGATCGAGGCGGGGCAGGTGATCGAACCGTTGGTCTCCGTCCCGATCGCGGCCCACGCAAATCCCGCCGCCACCGCCGCGCCGCTTCCGGAGGACGAGCCGCAGGCATTGCGGTCGGTTGCATACGGGTTGCGGGTCAGCCCGCCGACCGCGCTCCATCCGCTGGTCGAGTCGTTGTCGCGGATGTTGGCCCATTCGGAAAGGTTCGTCTTGCCCAGCACCATGCCCCCTGCCGCGCGCAGGTTTGTGATGAGCGGCGCGTCGCGCCCGGTCATGTTGTTCGCCAGCGCCAGGCTGCCCGCGGTGGTCGGCCATTCGCGGGTCTCGATATTGTCCTTCACCAGCACTGACTGGCCTTGCAGGGGCGTGTTCAGCAGGGCTTTCGACTTCGCCGCCGCCTCGGGGTCGTGCACGATCACCGCGCCGATCATCGGGCCGGCGTCGTCAAACGCCTCGATCCGGTTGACGTAACCTTGCGTTTCCTGATCGGTCTGCCTGTTGAACGTCGCCATGGCCGGGGCAGCGAGGCTGCCGGAGGTGACGAGGGCGAGGAGGAGCGCTGCGGTTCTGGTCATGACCTGAACCTGCCCGGAAATGCGCCAAGCGCAAGCCCGCTGTGCGCAAATTCGGGCTATTGCTCAGTTTCCAGCGGGACCGGATGGTGCGCTGGCGAGCGCGGTGCCAATCAGGGCTTCCCTGCTGACGAGGCCCGCGAGCTGTTCCTCGCTCCATCCCTCGGTGCCATCCGGGCGCAGCGGGATGACAATGTAGCGGGTCTCCGCGCTCGTTTCCCATACCCGGATCGCTACTTCCCCGGGCAGGTCGAGACCCAGCTCGTGCAGGACCTTGCGCGGTTCCCGGACGACGCGGGCGCGGTATTCCGGGCTCTTGTACCAGTCAGGCGGAAGGCCCAGCACCGGCCAGGCAGTGCACGAGCATTGGGTGCAGACAATCACGTTGTGGCGCCCGGGCGTATCCTCCAGCGCCACGATGTATTCGCCCTGCGGCCCGCCGTAACCGAGCTCGGCGCAGGCCGCCGTCCCGTCAGCCAGAAGGCGTTGCCGGAAAGCAGGGTCGGTCCATGCCCGCGCAACCACCCGGGCGCCGTTCTCCGGTTTGAACTCTTCCTCCCCGAGATGGATGATCTGCTCGATCGCTTCCTCGGTCAGCAACTGCTTTTCAACCAGCAGATCGCGAACCGCCTGCGCGCGCGCCGCGACGGGGCTGTGTCTTGCCGCTTCATGCCGCCGCTCCCTCGAGATAGCTGTCCCACAGGTCGACCACGACCGAGTCGCTGCTCCCGGCGTCGGCACCCCACAGCTCATGCGCAGGGAATTCGACGTGGTAGGTGTGCTCTTTGCGCTGCTCCCCGTCATGGGCCGAGGCGTCGGGAAAGGGGAAGGGAGGCGCAACGTGCAGCACGGTCCCCTGCTTGTTGCGGCAAAATCCGGGCGCACGCGTGTGCCCCTGCGGATGGAAATCCTTCACCCTCACCCGGTCGCCAACGGCGAAACGGGCGGTCGGCTGGGCCGGAAGGTCGGCCATGGGGTTGTCCGCGACCGGCAAGGCGAGCGGAAAGGTGCCCCCGGCGCGCTCTTCCAGTTCGTCGTGGTCGAGCAGGCCGTTCTCGACCAGCAGCGTTGTCACCCCGGTCAGCACGCGCTCGTAGTAGTGCGCGGCGAAGTAATGACGGGGCGCCATGCGCTCGACGGAATGGCGATACTGGTCGGCGTTGTGGTTGCCTGTGTTGAACGGCACTGCCAGCATCAGCCCGAATGCGGTCGCCTGCCATTCCTCGTGGAACACCGGCTCGCCCGGTTCGTACTCGATCGGTCCGAAACCGTGCTTGCCGCCAAGGTCGTGAACACCGTCCATCGCACTTCTCCCCCGGTGCGCCCTCTGGGAAAGCTCTCACAGGCGTGGATGCGAGTCAAACCGGGGGCAGAAGGCACGCCAATGCGCTTTACTTGGATTTGAACGGTTAACCCCCTTGCATCCGCGCGCTGTCGTCGCGACATAGCGGCGCTGACACACGCGAAGAAGGATTTGCCATGATCGACCTGTTCGGTTCCGACGCTTACGCTACCCAGGGCCAGTTCACCCGCGACCCGGTGACCGGCGCACTGGTGCCGATGGTGGTCGAGCAGACCAGCCGGGGCGAGCGCAGCTTCGACATCTTCAGCCGCCTGCTGCGCGAACGCATCGTGTTCGTCACCGGCCAGGTCGAAGACAACATGGCCAGCCTGATCGTCGCCCAGCTGCTGTTCCTCGAGAGCGAGAACCCGGGCAAGCCGATCAGCATGTACATCAACTCGCCTGGCGGGGTGGTGACGGCCGGCATGGCGATCCACGACACCATGCAGTACATCAAGCCGCGCGTCTCGACCGTGTGCATCGGCCAGGCGGCGAGCATGGGCAGCTTCCTGCTCGCAGCGGGCGAGCCGGGCATGCGCATCGCGCTGCCCAACGCGCGGATCATGGTCCACCAGCCCAGCGGCGGCGCGCGCGGCATGGCCAGCGACATCGAGATCCAGGCGCGCGAGATCCTGCGCATCCGCGAGCGGATGAACGGCCTCTACGTCAAGTACACCGGCCAGAGCCTGACCGATATCGAGAAGGCGATGGACCGTGATACATTCCTTGAAGCGGAAGAGGCGCTGAAGTTCGGGATCGTCGACAAGGTGTTCGAAACCCGCCCGGAAGGCGACGCCGGGGACGCGGAAAAGGGCACCGGCGGCGCGCCCGAGTAAGGCACGGGGCACGTTCCGCCCCGGGGTGGCACGTTACTGTAGCTTTTCGGCAACCCTGCCATTTCAGCTTGTGGCAAGCCCTTCGTGCTATGTGCAGGCTGTTGATTAATGACCATCCGGCTTTAATGTCGGTCGAATCCCCTGCCGGAAATGCGTCCGGCGCGGGATCGGGACCTTACGGGAAATGACCAAGTTGAGCGGAACCGACAGCAAGAGCACCCTCTATTGCAGCTTCTGCGGGAAGTCGCAGCACGAGGTGCGCAAGCTTATCGCCGGCCCCACCGTGTTCATCTGCGATGAATGCGTCGAGCTGTGCAACGACATCATCCGTGAGGAAACCAAGGCAGGGCTGACCGGCCGCAAGGACGGCGAAGTGCCGACCCCGATGGATATCTTCACCACCCTGAACGATTACGTGATCGGGCAGGACCGGGCCAAGCGCGTGCTCTCGGTCGCGGTGCACAACCACTACAAGCGGCTGAAGCACAGCGGCAAGGGCGGCGATGTCGAGCTGCAGAAGTCGAACATCCTGCTGGTCGGGCCAACCGGCTCGGGCAAGACCCTGCTTGCCCAGACGCTGGCCAAGACCTTCGACGTGCCGTTCACCATGGCCGATGCGACCACACTGACCGAGGCCGGTTACGTGGGCGAGGACGTGGAAAACATCATCCTCAAGCTGCTTCAGGCGAGCGACTACAACGTCGACAAGGCGCAGCAGGGCATCGTCTATATCGACGAGATCGACAAGATCACCCGCAAGGCGGAAAACCCTTCGATCACCCGCGACGTGTCGGGTGAAGGCGTGCAGCAGGCGCTGCTCAAGCTGATGGAAGGCACCACTGCCTCCGTGCCGCCGCAGGGTGGGCGCAAGCACCCGCAGCAGGAATTCCTCCAGGTCGACACGACCAACATCCTGTTTATCTGCGGCGGTGCGTTTGCCGGGCTCGACAAGATCATTGCCGACCGCCTGCAGAAGCGCAGCATCGGCTTCGGCGCGCATGTCGCCGATCCGGACAAGCGCCGCGTGGGCGAGCTGCTGGAGAAGAGCGAGCCGGAAGACCTGCTCAAGTTCGGCCTGATCCCCGAATTCGTCGGCCGCCTGCCGGTGATCGCCACGCTGCACGACCTCGACGTGCCGGCGCTGGTCCAGATCCTGACCGAGCCGAAGAACGCGCTCGTCAAGCAGTACCGCAAGCTGTTCGAGCTGGAAGACGTCGAGCTGACCTTCACCGACGATGCGCTGGTCGCGGTGGCGGAGAAGGCGATCACCCGCAAGACCGGCGCGCGCGGCCTGCGCTCGATTGTCGAAGGCATCCTGCTCGACACGATGTTCGACCTGCCCGACCTCGACGACGTGACCGAGATCGTGGTCGACAAGGACGTGGTTGAAGGCCGCAAAGACCCTATCCGCGTGCACGGTGCCGAGAAGGAAGAAGCGGCTTAGTTTGCTGC
>JAHDXX010000065.1 GCA_023384025.1 Sphingomonadaceae bacterium | reverse complement strand
AACAGGACATGGTCCGCGACGGCCTCGCGCGGCTGGTGCGCGAGCAGTACGGGTTCGAGGAGCGGCGCAAGGCGATCGCATCGGACGCAGGCTGGCGCCCGGAAGTGTGGGCGCAGCTCGCCGAGCTCGGCATCCTCGGGATGCCCTTCAGCGAGGCCGACGGCGGCTTCGGCGGCGGCGCGATCGACGCGATGGTGATCATGGAGGAATTCGGCAAGGGCCTGGTGGTCGAGCCGTTCGTCCCCACCGTGGTCTGCGCCGGCGGCTTCCTCAAGCACGGCGGCACCGCGGCGCAGAAGGAAGAGCATATCGGCGCGATCGTTTCCGGCAGCGCGGTCTTCGCCTTCGCCTATGCCGAGCCGCGCGGGCGCTATGACCTGGCCGATCTCGAGACCACCGCGAAGAAGGACGGCAGCGGATACGTGCTCAACGGGCACAAGGCGGTCGTGATCGGCGCGCCGTGGGCGAGCCACCTGATCGTCACCGCGCGCACCGGCGGCGAGCGGCGCGACCGCAGCGGCGTCTCGGTGTTCGTGCTCGCCAAGGACACCCCCGGCGTCACCACCCGCGACTACGTGACTGTCGACGGACGCCGCGCTTCGGAAGTCTATTTCGAGAACGTCGCGCTGGGCGCAGACGCACTGATCGGGGCCGAGGGCGAGGGTCTCGCGCTGGTCGAACTCGTCACCGACGAAGCCATTGCCGCGCTGTGCGCCGAGGCCTGCGGGGCGATGAAGGTCGCCCACGCGATGACGGTCGAATACAGCCGCCAGCGCAAGCAGTTCGGCGTGCCGATCGGCAGCTTCCAGGTGCTCCAGCACCGCATGGTCGACATGTACACCGCCTACGAAACCGCGGTCTCGCTGACCTACCTCGCCACCCTGCGCCTCGGTTCTGACGAGCGCGAGCGCAAGCGCACGGTCTCCGCCGCCAAGGTCGGCGTCGGCCAGTCGGCGCGGCTGGTCGGGCAGGAATCTATCCAGATCCACGGCGGCAATGGCGTGACCGACGAATACGCCATCGGCCACTACTTCAAGCGCCTGACGATCTTCGACAGCGAGTTCGGCAACGTCGACCACCATATGAAGCGGCACGTCGCGCTGAGCTGATTTGCTGCGAGGGTTGAGGGATGCAGGCCCCGCTCTCGGGTTACGGGGGCGGGGTTTTTATGGTCTGGGGTCTCGTTCTGGAAGGCTTATAACTCTGTACTAATCCGGGACTTCAATACATCGGCTAGCATTCCGAGTGTAACGTCCTGGGTTTCTCGCTGTCTCATAAAGTCTTTGGCGAGTTTGCGTTGCAGATCAAGCGCGAACGAACCGGTGTTGGGATCAAGGGGTACCGTAACGGTGACTTCCGCTTTCATGTTGGCCAAGCTTGCTCGAAAGACTCGATCAAACCCATAGCTACGACGAGTGGCAGTGAGGAAAGCATAGACATATCGAGGGTCCAGTTGGTCGTTGAGAACAAGCAGCCTGCCACAGTGATCGGTAGTTGCAAACGACTCACCCGCTTCAATGAAGTTCCAATCGAAATTGCCGTCGATGCCCCAAAGCAACGATGGTCGTTCGAAGCTATCAAGGTTTGAAGTTGCGACTTGTCCAAAGGGCTTGAGCGCGTTGGCGCTGTAAACGGGAACGCCATGCTCGACGTGATCTGATGTGAGTACACGGTCACCGATCGTGAGTGAAAAATGCTCTACATCGCCTAGTGAAAGTGTGATCGACGGTTCGGGGATCACAAGCGGAAAGGTGGCCCGGTCGAGTTGCTCATACGCCGCCCGCAGCGCCTGCTGCGCCCCCTCGACACGCCGAAGCTTCGACCCAACTTCTTGCATCAAGAGAAAGTCGAGTTTGCCCCCCGCCCCCACCGGCAATTTGATTGTGACTTCGCTTGCCGCGTCTCGATAAATTTTTGTGTACTCATTCATCCTTCCGTCGACCCTACGTCCAACAGCGGCAGCCACCAACTGGCTTTCCATTGCGAACCGCAAATACGTGAAGTCTGGGAGTTCGACCCCTTCTCGAGGTAGAAGGACACCTCTGTCCCTGTTGATCGAAAAGCGTCCATTGAGCTCCTGAACGCGGCCGCCATAACCATTCATCACCCACGTGAGGAACCTTCCTTCATAGTCGAACTCGTCTACGTAGCCGAATGGCTTTTCCAACGACGCGGAATAAACCGGAAAATCGCCTGGATGACTCTCAATGTAGTCGCGAATGTATTTCGCCTTGCCACCTTGCGGTTGGAACAGCTCGCCGATTTGCACTTCCTGGTAGTAGGTCATGCGAGTTCGCTTAGCAGCTTGTCCAAGGCAGTCCTCGCATCGCCAACCAATGCTCGAAAGCTCTCGAGATCGACCTCAACGACTTCCTCTACAATGCCGAGCTCGACCTTCTCCTCATGTGACCAGTTACGATCCACAAGCCAATGGCGGAGCGTATCAAACTCCCCCCCACCGAGGATTTTGCAGCGCTGATCGGAAGACTTGTATTGGGCAGGCAACGCTCGAAAAAAGCCGAACTCGCGCTCTAGGGTCGTTAAATCATTAGCCGGGATAGCCACCCTCCGCGTGTCCCGGCTCTCGCCGATTTCCGAGACCAGATAGGTTAGGACAGGGTTTGTTTGAGCTTTCGCAGAACTCTTGCGACGAAGGCCTAAAATGTAGGTCTTTTTTGGGGTCGAGTAAAAGGTTCGGCTTGGCAGCGCGGCGATCAACAATACCTCGCAATCCCGCTTTATGAACTCGAGAATTGAAGCTTGATTTAACAGCCCGTCGGGTACAACGACGAAAGCCTCGCCACCGGGTTTGAGATGCCTGATTACCCATTGAATTGCCAAAGCTTCCGTACCTCGACCATTCTCAGGATAGTGTTGCCCCAATCCGCCTTCATCAATTGCAGATTTCAGACTACCTGAACCACTAGTAACGTAGGGAGGGTTGGTCAAGATGAGATCATACAATTCCCCTTCGGCAATCCGCTCATAAGTGCCCAAATTTGACCGAATAAGGTGGAATACATCATTAAAAGCATTCTTTGCATATTCTTGCAGGTACGCTTCTGAATGGTACCGCGATAGGAAATCCGATAGATAGACGAGCATGTTTGCCTTGGCTAAAATGATTGTCCTTTCATCTTCCTTTTCGTCAGTGCCTTTGTCGTAGCCGCGAAACGTAACCTTCGATTTTACTTTACCGTCTGACGGTTCAAATTGACTATACAAGTTCTCATTTTCGGCAATAGCCTCCAAGATGAAGCCGCCGACACCACAGAAGGGATCACACAAGCTGTCGCCCGCTTTGAGACTGCTAGCGTTGGACATGCGAACCATTGCTTGAACTACGTTCCGGGGCGTGAAGTACTGACCGAGAGAACGGATACCCGCTTGCTGGCGCAGGAATGATTCATACAAGCGGGTCTTGAACTGCCTATCGATGTATTGGAGCGAGCCATACTCATCGTCGAAAGCCTGGAATGCCCGGATGACCTCGCCGAACAGACCGGCTTGTGCTAGATTGGGGTCGCCCGCCTCGTTCACGAAAATGGTGCCGTTGATTACGGTCGTGCCATCTTCGCCCTTCGGGAATAACAGTCGAATGCGATCCCTGGTAACCTTTCCGTAATGGTCAAGTGCATCTCGGCTGCCATCCCTAACGAGAAGCTCGACGATTCTCCGAAATGAGTAGTTACCTGTCAATACTCCAATGTCGCTGAGGAACTTGAAGACAAGAATTTCGACCACATTGTAGAGACACTTTTCCGGCTCCTTGCCGGTATTTATCCAGATTTTCTGCCATACATTCTTGGCGAGTCCACTAGGGTCAATGACCCGAAGTTCGTGAAATTGATCGTTGCTGCCAGTGAGACTATAATCACACTTCTCTACTAATTCGACCATTTTCCGAACTTGTTCAGGTGTGAGTGCTTCAGCGTCGAGCTTGGCTATGTTCACGTGGTAAGTTAGCGGATCGCCGTTCTCGTCGAGAACCGGTCGCTCTGTAAGCGCATTGTACCAGAGGGTCTTTCGTCCGTCGGTCAGAATCAGCAGTTTGCAAACTGCCTTGGCGATAGGTGCATAATCTGCAACGACAGATGGTATCTTCGCCCGGGTAAGTTCGCTCGGTTGCTTGACCTCAATCACGGCCTTGATGCCGCCCAGAGGAAGGAAAATGATACCGTCCGGCTTGCGTCGTTCCTCGCTCACCGTAAGTGCGCCTTTTACAAAGCGGCTTTTCTTCAATTGCGCCAGCGTAGTGCTGCCAAGCGAAAGGTAACCAAGCCGACCTAGGCTGCGCTCCTGTTTCGTAACTAGATCTTCGCTCATAATGGCCCAACAATCTCCTGTTGGGGGCTATGTCACATCGCGACGGGCGCCACAAGCCGCTCGGCCTATCTGTTGCTGCCGATGGCGAAGATTTTTGCAAGTCCATTCTCACCCCACGACCCACCCCCTTTCCTACACCGCCAAAATCCGCTTCACCCTGTCGGATGAAGCGCACTCGCAAACTCCCCGTCCATCGGCTCCGCCGTCGTCCGCCGCTTTTCCATCCGGTGCCGCTGCGCTCGCGGCGGGACGGGTGGACGGTCGAGCAGCAGTGCCACTTTCTCGCGCAGCTCTACCTTACCGGCTCGGTTGGCGCGGCGGCGCGGGGGGTGGGGATGTCGCGGGCCTCGGCCTACCGCTTGCGGGGGCGTGAGGGGGCAGAGGGGTTTGCGGCGGCCTGGGACCATGTGCTGACCCCGCCCGGCGCGGGGCGGCTTGCGCGGCAGGAACCCGACTTCCGGAAGGTGACACTCGAGGCGCTGCTGCGGCGGGCCGAGGCCGGGTTGGTCCAGCCGGTGCTCTATCGCGGCGCATTCCGCTCGATCCGCAAAAAGCCTGATAATTCAGCGCTCTTCCGCCTGCTCGGCCGGGCTGACGCGCTTGCCCGGAGGGGTGCGCGGGCGGGTGAAGGCGGGGCTGCGGGAATTTCCGGAACGGGGGTGGTCAGTGTAACACCGGCGGGCGGGGGGAGCGGTTCCGGGTCAGGTTCCGTCGCCCCTGCGCAGGCAGGGGCCAATCACGCTGGTGATGTTGCACTTGCTGTGCCCGATACGGGTCACGCGCGGCAGGCGGGGTTGGTCGACGGAGCCGAACGTGGATGGGCCCCTGCCTGCGCAGGGGCGACGGGTGGTCTGCGGCAACCGCAACAAACGCCCCCGCTCGCGCACGGAAACGGGACAACCCCTGCCGCCGGATTGACAGCGCGCGCGGAATGCGGTCCCTCGCGCCAAACCGCATCACGAGGGAACGCATGACCGCCGAAGCTGACACCCGCCCGTTGTGGCGCAAGATATGGGAGTTCCCGCTGGTCGCCATGGTGGTGGCGCTGGTGCTGCTGGGCCTGACGCTGTGGGCGACGCAATGGGTGCTCTACTGGACCCTGCCGGGACCGTTCGATCCCAATGTGCTCGACCCCAATGTGGAGGCGGTGGTGCGCGGGCTGGCCGGGGTCGGCGCGGTGTTCGCGGTGTACAAGCTGCTGATCGTGCGGCTCGGCCGGGTGAAGCGCGATGACCTGCCGATGGCAGGCGCGCTGGGTGACACCGCGCTCGGGCTCGGGGCGGGGCTTGCCATCTTCTCGGTCGTGGTCGGCGTCGCAGCGGTGCTCGGCGTGTACCGCGTGTTCGGCTGGGGCACGCTCGAAGGGTGGCTGCCGTTCTTCATGGTCGGCGGGGTGGTAGCCGGGTTTGTCGAGGAAGTGATCTTCCGCGGCATCCTGTTCCGCTGGATCGAGGAGTTCGCGGGCAGTTGGGCGGCGCTGGCGATCAGCTCGCTGCTGTTCGGCCTCGCGCACTGGGCCAACCCGAACGCAACGCTGTTCTCCTCTGTCGCGATCGCGATCGAGGCGGGGATCCTGCTCGGCGGGGCCTACATGCTCACGCGCTCGCTGTGGCTGGCAATCGGGATCCATGCGGGGTGGAACCTGACCCAGGGGCTGGTGTTCGACGTCAGCGTGTCCGGCGTCGAGGTCGACGGGCTGGTCGAGGCCGGGATGAAGGGGCCGGACTTGCTCACCGGCGGCGCGTTCGGGCTGGAAGCCTCGGCGATCGCGCTGGTGGTGGCGACCGCCGCGGGCGTGTGGCTGGTGCTGCAGGCGAAGAAGGAAGGGAACCTGATCGCGCCAAGCTGGCGGCGCTAGGGCTCCCGCGCCCAGCCGGGTTCGGCGGGTTCCAGACTGTCGAGGAAGGCCTCGGCACTGGCGAGGTACTCGGCCTGGCGTTCCTCGCCCATCCGGTCCCAGGTCGCGTAGATCTGGCCGATGCGCGGGTTGGCTTCGAGGCGGTCTCGATGGCGGGCCATGAAGTGCCAGTAGAGCGGGTTGAACGGGCAGGCGTCCGGCCCGGTCTTCAGCGCCACCTTGTAGCGGCAGCCTGAGCAGTAGTTGCTCATCCGGTTGATGTAGTTGCCCGAGGCGGCATAGGGCTTCGACGCCAGCCGCCCGCCATCGGCATAGAGCACCATGGCGGCGACGTTGGGCAGTTCGACCCATTCGTAGGCGTCGGCATAGACCGCCAGGTACCAGTCCTGCACCGCCTTCGGCTCGATCCCGGCGAGCAGGGCGAAGTTGCCCAGCACCATCAGCCGCTGGATGTGGTGGGCATGGGCATTCGCCCGGGTCGAGCGGACACAATCGGCCAGGCAGCGCATCTGCGTCTCGCCGGTCCAGTAGAATGCGGGCAAGGGGCGGGTGGCGCCAAGCTCGTTGGCTTCGGCAAGGCCCGGCATCTCGTGCCAGTAGAACCCGCGCACGTACTCGCGCCAGCCGATGAGCTGGCGGATGAACCCCTCGACCGCGTTCAAGGGCGCGCGGCCATTTCGGTACTCTGCCTCCGCCCGGCGGCACAGCTCCAGCGGGTCGAGCAGGCCGAGGTTGAGGCTGGTCGAGAGCATCGAGTGGAACAGGTCGTCCTGCCCATGGACCATCGCGTCCTGGTAGTCGCCGAACTGCGCCAGACGCTCGGCGAAGAAGGCATCGGCAGCTTGCCCGGCCTGCGCGCGCGTGACGGGCCAGTGGAACGGCTCGAGATCGCCGAAGTGGCTGCCGAACCGTTCGGCGACCAGGTCGAGCACCTCGCGCGTGATCTCGTCAGGCTCGAACAGCGGGCGGGGCGGGGCGGAGAGGCCCTCTTTGGGCGGCTTGCGGTTCTCGCTGTCGTAGTTCCACTGCCCGCCGACCGGTTCATCTCCGTCCATCAGCAGCCCGGTCTTGCGCCGCATCTCGCGGTAGAAGAACTCCATCCTGAGCTGCTTGCGCCCCTTCGCCCACGCGGCGAATTCCGCCTTCGAGCACAGGAAGCGGTCGTCTGGCAGGATCGTGACTTGGCAGGCGAACCGGCCTGCCCATTCGTCGATGGCCTGCTGCACGCGCCACTCGCCAGCTTCGACCACGCGCACCTCACGCGGGTCGTGCCGCTCGATGGCGCGGGCCAGTTCGCCGGTCAGGCTGCCCGAGTTGTCCTCATCGGTCAGCCTGACGTAGTCGACCGTCCACCCGGCTTCGCGCAGCTCTTCGGTGAAGTGGCGCATGGCCGAGAAGACCAGGGCGATCTTCTGCTGGTGATGCCTGACGTACGTCGCCTCGTCCCACACTTCCATCATCAGCACGATGGTGTGAGCCGGATCCTGATCGCGCAGCGAAGCGAGATCGGGCGTCAGCTGGTCACCGAGGACCGCGACGAGGACTGGGCTGGCAGGTTGCATGCGCGCTCAATGCGCGAACTGGCATCCGGTGCCAGCCCGATGAAACGATCAGTTGCTGCCCGGGAAGCGCGCGGTGCAGGCTGCGATGTATTCCGCCGGTGCGCCTTCGGCAAAGGCGGGCTTCATCGCGTCCGCCATCATCGCCTGGACGTCATTGGCCCCCGCCAGCTTGACCAGCATTTCGGGATCGGATTCCATCCGCTTCTGCAGACCAGCGACCAGCGGGCCGATCGCCGCGCCCTTGTCGCCGAACTCGCCGCCCTGCGCCTGGACGGCGCCCTGCATGAATGACGCCAGCGACAGGCAGGCGAGCACTGCATCGGTCTCGCTTTCCGGCAACTCGACCTTGTCGTCAGTCCCGAAGCGCGCATCGCAGGTGGCGACAGCACCGGCATAGTCCTTGCTGCGCAGCTCGTCGGCGAGCTTGTCCGCGCCTTCGATCACTGTGCCAATCGTGTCGATGCTGAACGGGTCAGCCTGGGCAGCGGCAACCATGGGATAGCGGATTGCCGTGACGAACTCGTCATAGGTGATCGGATCGCTTGCGCTCTTGCCCTCGCGCAGGACCATGCCCTGCGCGGCGAAGCAGGTGCGGGCTGCCTCGATCGGGTCCTTGGGCAGCTCGACCGGATCACCCGGCCCAAAGCAGGCGGCGAGCGCCATGACCGACGCACCAGCGATTACCGTTCGTACCATTTCGTCCCCCTGTCGCTACATGACCCGGCGATCAGGGTAACGGGGTCGGGCATCGGCACAAGTGACGAATGCCGTCAGGATTGGTCAGTCGAGCTTTGGCGGCATGCCAGGCTCGGCCTTCGCCATCGCCCGCTGGTAGGCCGGGCGCGCGCCGATCCGTTGCAGATAGGCCTTGAGGTTGGGCAAGTGGTCGATGCTCATGCCGCTCATCGCGCGGCTTGTGGTAAGCTGGAAGCCCATCATGATGTCCGCCGTGGTCAGCTGCGAGCCGCCGAAATAGTCCGCTTCGCCCAGCCGCTTCTCGACGATGGCCCAGCCTTTCTGGACCCGGTCGGCGACGAACGGCGGCAGTTCGGTCGCGCCCATGAACTGCGCCACCAGCGCCATCATGCCGTTGGTCATGAAAGTCGCGTTGGCCCAGTGGTAGTAGAACAGGTGGTCGGCAAAGTCCGGGTGGTCCTTCGCTGGAACCAGCCCGCGGTCGCCGTAAGTGGCGATGATCCAGTCGATGATAGCGCCGCTCTCGCCGAGGACGAAATCGCCGTCGGTAATCACAGGGGCAATGCCCATCGGATGCAGCGCCTTGTACTCGTCGGGCGCGAGCCGGTTGTCGGTACGGCGATTGTAGAGCTTGAGATCATATTCGATCCCCAGTTCCTCGCACAGCCATACGATACGCTCGGATTGCGACAGGCGAAGGTGATGGACGGTGAGCATGGTCACGTTCCTCTCGGGGATTGGGATGTTCGGCTTATCCGTGTTCCGCGCTGCGGAGTCTAGCGGTCGTCCTGCAACTCTTCTTCTGTCTCATCAAGGCCATCTTCGACCGCAGACTTGCGTGTGCCACCGCGCATGGCCTCGATGCGTGCGATAGCGCTGCGGCCAGTGCCGCCGCCGTGGGGGTCGTTGGCGATGATCTGCAGGAGCGCGATCGCGCGGTCGTAGTTGCGGTTCGCAGCAAGTTCGAAGGCATAAGCAACACGCAGGTCGCGCACTTCGGGGGCATAGGCATAGGCCGAGCGCAGCACCTCCTCCACGGTCTCGTCACGCCTCCCCTGACGCAGCAGCAACTGCGCATAGGCATAGAGCGCTTCGGGGTTGTTCGGTTCGGCCTGGTTCGCGCGCAAGGCGTATTGCTCGGCTTCGTCCCACTTTGGGCTGTCATAGTCGCCCGCATCGGACAGCGTTTCCATGAGGATGCGGCTCTTGAGCACGCTCGCCTCGACGTGCAGAGGTGCCAACGCGAGAGCCCGGTCGACTGCTGTCAGCGCTGCGGAAAGATCGACCGCAGCGTCACCTGCGATCGCTGCTGTGGCTTTGGCGACTTGATCGTCGCCTTCCTCGTCCTCGTCTTCCTTGCGGTGAGCCTTGGCGTATTCGGCCCGTGCAAGCTGGACCAGCGCGTCCGCGCCAGCCGCGTCGCTGCCACCCAGTTCACGCAAATCGGCCAGCGCGCGATCGAATGTGCCGCCACCGCGCCGTAGCATCGCCAGCTCGACTACCCTGCCTTGCGCATCGGACAGCGGTGTGACGGTGATATTGTCGTCGTAGGCGATCGGCTTGCTCGACGGGGAGTAGGCTATCCGCGACTTGACATAAGCGGCCAGTTTACGGTCGAGCGCGTCGAGGTCGCCGAATGCCGCTTCGGCGGCTGCCAGGTTTTCCTCCCCGCGGTTGAGGCGGTTGAGGTAGTCGACCACTTTCGCGCCGCGCCCTTCCTCGGCGGTGTAGAGCATGTGCGTGAGCGCCCACGACCAGCCGTAGAAGGCGGTCATATCGCGCTTTTCATGTGCTTCGCTGCCGAATTGGAGCAGCGCGCGGATCGGAATCCGGCTAGCGTATTCGACTTCGGTCGCGCGATGAAAGGCGGGCTTGCCAAAAACCCAGCCGCCGTTCTTCTTGAACTCGGTGGTGGCGACAAATTCCGCGAAACCTTCGATAAACCACGACGGCGCGGGAACCGAGAAATTGCGGTACATGAAGTGGTGCGCGTATTCGTGGAACAGCACTTCCTTGCCCGAAAGCGCGTCGCGTTGTGAGGTCTGGATGCGGTTCGACACGGCAAAGCTGCCGTCGAGGCGCGGGCTGTAGAATCCGGCGATATTGGGTCGGCCGATGATGCGCTCGACTTCGTCGGAACTGCCTACGGTATAGATCGTCAACTTGCGCTGGGCGGGATTTTCGGGGAGCCGCCACAGCATGCGTAGGAGTGAATCGAACTTCTCGAGCTCGTGCGCGAAATCCTCAAGGTCGCCGGGGCGGCCGTCGCCGTAGATGATGAAATGGTCTGAATCGGCGCGGTGCCACGTTCCGGCCCACGCCGGTGCCGAGCTTGCGGCCAATGCCGCGATTAAAGACGTAATAACAAAGCGCTTCATGGACGACCCTCCCAGGCGACCAGTCTGTCGCAATCGGGCGATTCAATCAACCGGACAGGTCATACGAAGCTATACGGATCGATATCGACCCCGATCCGCACCCCGCGCGGGAAATCAAGCTGGTCGAGCCACTTGCGTATCACGTCCTGCACATGGGCACTGCGGCGGGCATTGAGCAGCAGGCGGTAGCGATAACGGCCACGCAGCAGGGCCATCGGCGCCGGGGCAGGGCCGTAGATCATGATGTCGGGCAGGTGCGGGCGGGTTGCACCAAGGCGGTTGGCGGCCTCGCGCGCTTCGGTATCGTCCTCGCTGGAGACAATGATCGCGGCCCAGCGCCCGAACGGCGGCGCGCCGGCGTGGCGGCGGGCCTCGGTCTCGGCGTCGTAAAAGGCGTCGCGGTCTCCCGCAGCGAGTGCGGCAATCACCGGTGCCTCGGGATGGCGGGTCTGGATCAGCACTTCGCCCGGCTTGGCCCCGCGCCCGGCGCGTCCGGCGACCTGGGCAATCTGCTGGTACGTCCGCTCCGCCGCGCGCAAGTCGCCGCCCTCGAGGCCGAGATCGGCGTCGACCACGCCCACCAGCGTCAGCTCGGGGAAGTGGAAGCCCTTGGTCACCAGCTGGGTGCCGACGATCACGTCGATCGCGCCCGCCTCCGCTTCGGCCACAAACGCCGCCGCGCGCTCGGGCGAGCCGAGCGTGTCGCTGGTCACCACCGCGATCCGCGCCTCGGGCAGCAGACCCGCGACTTCATCGGCGATCCGCTCAACCCCGGGCCCGCAGGCGACCATGCAGTCGGGCTCGCCGCATTCAGGGCAGGCGAGCGGCGGCTTTTCCTCGTGCCCGCAGTGGTGGCAGGCAAGCCGCTGACTGAAGCGGTGCTCGACCAGCCAGGCCGAACAGTTGTCGCACTGGAAGCGGTGGCCGCATTTGCGGCACAGGGTCAGCGGGGCATAGCCGCGCCGGTTGAGGAACAGCAGCGATTGCTCGCCCTTGCCGAGCCGGTCGACCAGTGCGGTGTTGATCGCCGGGGACAGCCAGTTGCCGCGATCGGGCGGCTGCTCGGTCAGGTTGACGAGCCGGATCTCCGGCAGCTGTGCCCCGCCAAACCGGGCGGGCAGGTCGAGGTTACGGTAGATGCCGCTCTCGGCCATCTGCAGGCTTTCCAGCGCTGGCGTCGCGCTCGCGAGCACCACCGGCAGTTGCTCGAAGCGGGCGCGCATCACCGCCACATCGCGCGCGTTGTAGCGCACCCCGTCATCCTGTTTGAAGCTGACCTCGTGCGCCTCGTCGACGACGATCAGGCTAAGCTTGGCATAGGGCAAGAACAAAGCTGAGCGCGCGCCGACCACAACTTGCGCCGTTCCCGCTGCAATCGCCCGCCACGCCCGCCGCCGTTCGGACGACTTGAGCGAGGAATGCCAGGTCACGGGCGCTGCGCCGAAACGGTCCTCAAACCGGCGCAGGAATGCCTCTGTCAGCGCAATTTCGGGCAGGAGAACCAGCACCTGCCGCCCGGTGCGCAAGGCAGCCGCGATGGCTTCCGAATAGACTTCGGTCTTGCCTGAGCCCGTCACTCCATCGAGCAGGAACGGCGCAAACGCGCGCGCTTGCACGGCCGCGATCAGTTCATCCGCGACCGCGGCCTGTTCAGAGCTGAGTGTGACGTCGAGATGGTCCGGATCGGCGGCCGGATAGGGCCGGTCGCAATCGACCGTCACCGGCTCCAGCGCGCCAAGCTGAGAGAGGCTGCGCAACACCGCTTCGGATACGCCTGCCAGCTCTGCCAGCTCGCGCATGCTCGCCTGCTCACCCTGCAAGGCGTCGAGCGCCTGCATGCGCTTGGGAGTCATCCGGTCGGGCTCGATACCCGACAGGCGGTATTCGGTGGTGGTCGAGGGGCCGCGCAGCGCACCGCCCGAGGCGATCACCATGCGCAGGACCGCGCTGGGAGGAGCGCAGTAGTAGTCCGCAGTCCATTCGATCAGCCGCCGCAGCGCGGGTTTGAGTGGCGGCACCGGCAGGACGTCGAGCAGGGGGCGGAGCTTGGCTTCCGGCACCTCGTCACCAGGCAAGCGCTCCGGCTCCCACACCACGCCGACGATCTGCCGCGGCCCCAGCGGCGCGACAACGATGCTGCCCGGTTCCACCGCCATGCCTTGGGGCACGCGGTAATCGAGCACGCCGAGCGGGGCATTGAGAACAAGGAGTCTGGCGCGGTTCATGATTGTGTGGCCATATGGCCAGTGCCGGGGCTTGGCTGCAAGGGAAGGAGCCGGAAAATGAGCGGATTGCTGGAGAGAACAAGCGGGCGCAGGGCCTTCATCGGCGGGGCGCTGGCGAGCAGCGCGCTAATCGTCAGCGGGTGCGCGAGCACTGGTGGCTATAGCCTGACAGAGGCGATCCGCCGTTTGCTTTTCCTGTCGAGCGAACGGGCTTTCGCGCGGCTGGTCGCCCCGGGCGGTTTCTGGGACGCGCAGGTTGCCAGGGTCGGGCTGGGCTCGATCATGGGCACGCGCGGCGACATCCTTTCCTCGATCCTGACCTCGACCCTGTTCAAGGACCGGCTGGAAGATGCCTTTGCCGACCTCGCGGTGCGGGGTGCCGAACGCGCCGCGCCGCTGGTGGCGGACGCAGTGCGGGTCGTGGGGATTGACGCCGCCGAGGCGCTGGTGCGCGGGGGACCGACTGCGGCGACCGCTTTTCTGCGCGGCGAGATGGGCGGCACGCTCGTCGAAGCGATGGTGCCCGAACTGGGGCAGGCGATCCGTCTGGCGCGCGATCCGGTGATCGGCGATGCCATCGCCCGTCTCTCCGGCATTGACGTATCCGGCGTCGCAAGTCGGTTCTCCGGCACGATCAATGATGCGATCTGGAACGAGATGGGAATCGAGGAAGCTGCGATCCGGCGCGATCCGCGCTCTACCAATGATCCGCTGCTGATCGGGGTATTCGCGCTCGCCTCCCGAATCTGATGGTATGGCGCATTTGATGGGGCGGCGGGGCTAGCCGCGTTGGCGCCGCTTCGGTAGAGCACCGCAGGAATCGCATTCCCGGAGCCTGCTGCGCCATGAAATTCTTCGTCGACACCGCTGAAATCGCCGACATCAAGGAACTGGCCGCCACCGGCCTGCTCGACGGCGTCACCACCAATCCCAGCCTGATTGCCAAGTCGGGCCGCGATTTCATGGAAGTGACGAAAGAGATTTGCGGAATCGTCGACGGGCCGGTCAGCGCCGAAGTGGTCGCGCTCGATCACGAGACGATGATGAAAGAGGCCGAAGTCCTGCGCAAGATCGCGGACAATGTCTGCATCAAGGTGCCGCTGACCTTCGACGGGCTGAAGACCTGCAAGGCGCTGACCAGCGATGGCACCATGGTCAACGTCACGCTGTGTTTCTCCGCC
>JAHDXX010000064.1 GCA_023384025.1 Sphingomonadaceae bacterium | reverse complement strand
CGCCGATCAGCCAGGGCAGGATGAATTCGCGCGTCAACCGCGGGTTGGAAACCAGGAACAGCACGACCAGCACGGCGATGATGGCCGCTTTGGAGAGCGAGGCGATCGCCAGGAACACCGCCGCCACATAGAGCCCGTAGGTGGTCCACTGGCTGTAGGTCCCCCGCACCCGCAGCAGATAGGCCAGCGACAGCAGGCAGACGGCGAAATAACCCAGCTGGTTCGGGTTGTTGAACCCGCCAGTCTCGCGGATGCCCTGGCGGTTGTCGATCAGTTCGACACCGAAGATCCCGACCGTCAGCAGGCCGAGTATCGCGGCAATGACCAGCCCGCTCGCCAGCGCACGATCGCCGTTGAGGCTGCAATACTTCCACACCGCGTAAGACAGCATCAGGTTGAAAAAAAGGTACAAGGGGTGGAGCAGGCTGTAGGGGTGCGCCCCGCCCGAGACATAGGCCGCCTCGATCAGGAAGCAGTAGAACGTCAGCACGATGAAGGTCACGTTCCAGCGCTGCGGGGTGAAGCCGTGGCGCAGGATGACGGAAAAGGCGAACACCAGCAGGATCGCGTGGGTCGGCTGCAGGTTGCCCGACCCGTAGACGTAGATCGGCAGCAGGGAGACCCCCAGGAACAGGAGGAAGTTCAGAAATGCGCGGGTTCTCGCCATCGTCTGCGATCCTGTATCCGGTTCAGTCCTGGCCCTAGAGAGACACTCGCCCTAGAGAGAGAGGGGCCGGGTTGCAAGGTTGACGCAGCGTTCCGGCCGCACGGTCAGGCTCGTCTGCAGATTCATTGCGACGGGCTGCCATCGGGGCGAAACCCCGGCACGAGATCACGCAACAGGGCGCGGATTGCGGCGCTGTCGCCGTCCCATGCAAAGCGGTCGAGCGCGTCGAGCTGCGGCTCGAGCACAGCCCATTCGATATGCTCCTCGGTCGCCCGGAAGATGCGCTGGTGCGCCGTCGGCAGCGCCTCGGCATCGATCAGCAGCTCCTCGTAGAGCTTCTCGCCGGGGCGCAGGCCGGTTTCGATGATCGCCACATCGCCGCCGGGGTTTTCCTCGTCGCGCACCGACCGCCCGGACAGGCGGATCATCGTGCGGGCCAGGTCCATGATCCGCACCGGCTCGCCCATGTCGAGCAGGTAGACCTCGCCCCCTTCCGCCATGGCCCCTGCCTGGATCACCAGTTCGGCCGCTTCGGGGATGGTCATGAAATAGCGGGTAATATCGCGATGCGTGACCTCGACCGGGCCACCGGCGGCAATCTGCTGCTTGAACCGGGGCACGACCGAACCGGACGAGCCGAGTACGTTGCCGAACCGGACCATCGAGAAGACCGTGCTGTACGTGCCGTCGCGCGCCAGCGCCTGGAGCACCAGCTCGCACACCCGCTTAGACGCGCCCATGACATTGGTCGGGCGCACCGCCTTGTCGGTGCTGATCAGGATCATCCGCTCGACCCCGGTCTCGCACGCCGCGATGGCGCAGTTGTGGGTCGCGCGGACATTGTTGGACACGCCCGAAATGACGTTGGCCTCGACCATCGGCACGTGCTTGTAGGCAGCGGCGTGATAGACCGTGTGCGGGCGGTAGCGCTCGAAGATGCGGCGGGTGGACGACTTCTTCTCGACCGAGGCCAGTTCCGGCACGATTTCGGTGGCAACGCCCAGTTCCCTGGCAATCGCGCGGGCTTCCTGATCGACCGTGTAGAGCGCCGCCTCGCTCATCTCCACCAGGACCAGCCGTTCGGGGCGGAGGCCGACGATCTGGCGGGCCAGTTCGGACCCGATCGAGCCGCCGGCTCCGGTCACCAGCACGACCTTGCCTTCGATCGTTCCCCGCAACAGCTCCCGGTCGGGCGCAACCGGATCGCGGCTGAGCAGGTCGGTCACCTCGATCTCGCGCAAATCGCTGACGGAGACCTTGCCATCGACGATCTCGCCCAGCCCGGGCAAGGTCAGGACGTGCACATTGCTCGCCTGGAGCCGTTCGACAATCGCCGCCCGCTCTGCGCGCGGCAGGCTGGGCATGGCGAGAAACACGATTTCCACGCCGCGCTCGGCAATGGCCCATTCGAGTTCGCTCAGGCGGTAGATCGGCACGCCCTCGATGCGCGACCCGGCAAGCTGGGGATTGTCGTCGAGATATCCCTGCAGGCGGTAGCCGGTCTCATGCGCCAGCGACGTGGCAAGTTGCAGGCCCGCCGAGCCTGCGCCGTAGATCAGCACCCGCCGCTCGACCCCGCTGCGGCCCATCATGTCGACCAGGATGAACCGGGCAGCCATGCGCGAGGCAGCGACCAGCGCAAAGAAGATCAGCGGAAACAGGATGCTGACGGTCCGCGGCACTCCGGACACGCCGATCAGGCCAAACACCGCGACAGTCGGAAAACCGAGCGCGACACAGGCGGCAACCAGCTGCCCCAGCCCCCGCGCGCCATGGAAGCGGAACAGGTTCGAATAGATTCCGGAGACGACGAACACCGTGATGAACAGCACCAGTTCGACGCCGATCATGATGAGCACGGGTTCGGACAGGACCTGCCAGTATCCCAGCCGGATCGAGAACGACAGAATCACCGCCAGCGCACAGGCAACCATATCGGTCGCCAGCACGATCGCGCGCTTGAGGCGCCGGTCCGCGCGCAGCAGCGTGCGCGACAGGGCGAGCAGCACGTCCTGTGCAACCGCCGCGAGCGGCTCCGTGGTTGTATCCTTCGGTGGCAAGGCTGTCCTCCGCAGGCGCGGTCCTGTGCGCAAACGGGCACTTATGGCCCGATCTGGTCCTGTGCAAGCGCTATGGCTTGATTTGTCGCCGCCCATGGGGCACCGCCGCAGCGTTCCGGCCCGCGCCGCCTGCCCCTTGCCACAGGAAACCCGATGGCTGGCACATCGGCTCATCCTCGCGGCATGTTTCCGGCAGCGCGGCGGGGCAGACAGCAAGAATGTTGGATCGAACCTGCCCGGCCATGATGAAACGCATCGTTGATTTTCTTCTGGCGGCGGCCCTGCTGCCCTTCGCCATCCCGGTCCTCGCGCTCGCGGCGCTCGCCGTACGGATCGATTCGCCCGGGCCGGCCTTCTTCCGCCAGCAGCGGGTCGGACGCGGCGGCCGGGTGTTCACGCTGGTGAAGATCCGGACCATGGCATCGGGCACCCCCAATGTCGCCTCGCACGAAGTCGGCACCAGCTATGTCACCAAGGTCGGGGCATTCCTGCGCCGGTCCAAGATCGACGAACTGCCGCAGATTGCGGCCGTGCTGGCCGGGGACATGAGCTTTGTCGGCCCGCGACCGTGCCTGCCGAGCCAGACCGATCTGATCCGCGAGCGCGAGGCGCGCGGGGTCTATACCGTCCTGCCCGGAATAACCGGGCCTGCGCAGATCGCCGGGGTCGACATGTCGACTCCGGTCAAGCTGGCGGAGATCGATGCGCTTTATGTGCAGGAGCGGACCCTGCTTGGCGACTTGCAGTTGATTGTGCGAACCGCGCTGGGTGGGGGAGCGGGCGATGCAGCCCGCTGACAGGATCCGGCAACCGGAGCGCCCGTGTGAGTGACCATTGGACCGTTTCCGGTACGCTCGAAGCAGGCCTTGCCATCGCCGGGGCGAGCGGCTTCCTGGGTCAGAGCGTTGCCGCCGAGCTGGCCCGTCAGGGCAAACCGGCGCGCCTGTTGCAGCGCAGCGGGCCGGGGAGCGGGGTAGCTCTGGAGCAGGCGCTGGCGGGGTGCACCACCGTGATCAACTGCACCGGCCGGGCCCATGTCACCCGTCCTGAAAGCGCGGAGGAAGCACGCAAAGAGTTCATGGCGGCCAATTGCGAGCTTGCCGGGCAACTTGGCAGTGCCGCGCGCGACGCGGGCGCGACGCGCTTCGTCCAGGTCAGCTCGGTGGCGGCGATCCGCAGCATTTCGGCCCCCGGGGAACTGATCGACGACCAGACCATGCCCGCGCCGGGCGGAATCTACGGGGAATCGAAACTGGCAGGCGACCTGCGGGTGCTGGCGCTGGCACGCGACGGGTTCCGCCCGGTGGTCCTGCGGCCGCCTGCGATCTACGGCCCGGGCGCGAAAGGCTGGTTCCCGAGCTTCCTGCGCGCCGCCCGCGCCGGGGTGCCGCTGCCACTGGCCGGCATCGCCAACCAGCGCAGCTTCGCCTTTGCCGGCAACATCGCCAGCGCGATCGCCGCAGTCTGTGGAAACGATCTTGGCGGGGCATGGATCGTCACCGACTCGCCGCCGATGTCGACCGGAGAGTTCTACCGGCTGGCGCTCGAGGCGGCCGGGCATGGCAACCGCGTGTTCGGCGTGCCGGCGGGGATCCTCGCGCCGCTGGTTCGTCTGGCGCTGAAGGATCGCGCGGAGAGCCTGGTTGGAAATGCGGCATTTGACGCAAGCGCGTTTATCGAGCAGACGCGGTGGCGCCCGCCGTGGACACCCGCCGAGGGCATGCGGCTGACCTTCAATCCCGTCTCATCCGGCAATGCACACGAGCAATCTGTTGACGCATAAGATTGAACATATCGTCGTGCTCGGATCGCAACCGGAATGGCTTTCCGGATTGCGCGCGCCAATGTTGCGGGACTTCGTGGCGCGCGGGTTCCGGGTCACCGCGATCGGCGCAGAAGACCTGCCCGAGGTCCGCAACGCACTGGAAAGCTGGGACATAGCGTTCGAGATCGTGCCCTTGCGGCGAGCGGGGCTCAACCCGCTGCGCGACCTCGGCTCCTGCTGGCACCTGTGGCGGACGCTGCGCCGCCTGCAACCCGACCTGATCCTGGCCTATACGCTCAAACCGGTGGTCTACGGCATGCCGGTGGCATGGCTGGCAGGCATCAGGCGGCGATTCGCCATGATCACCGGGCGGGGCTACGCATTTCTCGAAGGGGCAGAACTGTCGCGCAGGATTTCCCGCCGCATCGCCACGCCGCTGTACCGTTTCAGCCTGCGCTTTGCCGACGGGGTGCTGTTCCACAACGAGGATGATCGGGAGTTCTTCCGGCAGGAGAAAATGGTCACCCCGTCGACCAGGACCCGCCGGATCTGGGGTTCGGGCATTGACCTTGAGCGTCATGCACCCGAACCACTGCCGCCTCTTGGCCCCGCACAGCCGATGCGGTTCCTGATGATCGGCCGGTTGATCCGCGACAAGGGTGTCAACGAATACGCCGAAGCGGCGAAAATCCTGCAGCAGGAAGGGGTGGCGGCAGAGTGCCGGCTGGTCGGGCCGACCGACCCGTCGCCGAACGCTGTCCCTGCCGACGTGATCGCGGAATGGGCGCAAACGAAGACGGTCGATTACGCCGGGCCATCGGACGATGTCCGGCCGGAGATCGCGGCCGCCCATGTCGTGGTGCTGCCATCCTACGCCGAAGGCCTGCCGCGCTCGGTGCTGGAAGGGATGGCCGCAGGCAGGCCGGTGATCACCACGCTGGTTCCGGGGTGTCGGGATACAGTCGAGCCGGGAATCTCCGGAACGCTCATTCCCGCCCGCAGCGGGTCCGCGCTGGCGGAGGCCATGAAGGCATTCGTCGCGCACCCCGAAATGGTGGAACGCATGGGCGCAGCCGCGCTGGCCCGGGCCCGCGAGCGGTTCGACGTGAATTCGGTCAATTCCGATATCGCCACCTTCCTCCAGCTTGACACACACAGGCCCGAGGCTGCCAAAGCCGCGCTGACAACCGCCGATTGAGCCATTGCCCCATCCGCCCGAAAGAGAACGGAGTATTTCCACGTGACCAGTCTTCCCGCCCATGTGACCGTGATCGGCCTGGGTTATGTCGGCCTCCCGCTGGCCGTGGCGCTGGCCAAGGCGTTCCCGACCACCGGGCTCGATGTCGATCGCAAGCGCGTGGCCGAACTGCATGACGGGCATGACCGGACCGGCGAAATCGAGCCGGATCGTCTCGCGGCCTCCTCGCTCGCCATTACCGCCGAACCGGGCGAATGCCCGCCGTCCGATTTCTACATCGTCACCGTGCCGACCCCGATCGACGAGGCCAACCGGCCTGACCTCGGCATTGTCCGCGCGGCCTCGCGCACGGTCGGCGCCATGGTCGCCCAGGCAGTCGATGCGGGGCTCAAGCCGATCGTGGTCTACGAAAGCACGGTCTACCCCGGTGTGACCGAGGACATTTGCGGACCGATCCTGGAGGAGGTCTCCGGCAAGCGGTGCGGGGTGGACTTTTTCCTCGGCTACAGCCCGGAGCGGATCAACCCGGGCGACCGCGAGCATACTATCGACCGGATCACCAAGGTCGTCTCCGGCCAGACCCCCGAAGTGCTCGACAAGGTGTCCGATCTCTACGCGGCCGTCACCACTGGCGGCACCTTCCGCGCTGCCAGCATCAAGGCCGCCGAAGCGGCCAAGGTGATCGAGAACGCCCAGCGCGACATCAACATCGCCTTCATGAACGAGATCACCCAGATCTTCGGCCAGATGGACCTGTCGGTGTGGGACGTTCTGGCAGCGGCCAACACCAAGTGGAATTTCCTGCCCTTCACCCCCGGTCTGGTCGGCGGGCACTGCATCGGGGTCGATCCCTACTACCTCTCGCACCGGGCCGAGGAACTGGGGCATGATCCGCGCGTTATCCTGGCCGGGCGCGGGGTGAACGACGGCATGGCCGACTGGGTCGCCGGGCGCCTCCATGGTGCCTGCGGCGAGCGGGCGGGCAAGGCGCTGGTGCTGGGCCTGACCTTCAAGGAAAACGTCCCTGACCTGCGCAACTCCAAGGTTGCCGACCTGATCGCGGGGCTGGTCCGCCGCGGCCACGACGTGACCGTCCACGATCCGCGCGCCGATGCCGAGGAAGCGGTCCACGAATACGGTCTGACGCTCGACAGCGACGCGCTCAATGGCCGCTACGATCTGGTGCTGCTCGCCGTGCCGCACAGCGAATACCTCGCCATGGGTGAAGCATCGCTGCGCGGGTTGCTGCGCGAAGGCGGCACACTGGCCGACATCAAGGGTGTACTGCCCGGCGCCGATTTCCGGCTCTAAGGAATAGAGATATGCGCAAGGTTCTGGTCACCGGCAGCGCCGGGTTCATCGGGTTTCATCTCTCGCAACTGCTGCTCGACGAAGGCTTCGCCGTGGTGGGCTATGACGGGATGACCGACTACTACGACGTGCGGATCAAGGAGCGGCGGCACCAGATGCTGCTGCAGAACCAGCACTTCAGCGCCCATGTCGGCATGCTGGAGGATTTCGACCGGCTGCACGCGCTGTGCATGGCGGAAAAGCCTGACGTGATCGTCCACCTCGCGGCGCAAGCGGGGGTCCGTTACAGCCTCGAGAACCCGCGCGCCTATCTCGATGCCAATATCGTCGGCACCTTCAACGTGATGGAATGCGCGCGTGAACTGGGGGTCGACCACTTGCTCATGGCCAGCACCAGCAGCGTCTATGGCGCCAACGAGGAGATGCCGTTCGACGAGCTGGAGCGGGTCGAGACGCAGATGACCTTCTACGCGGCAACCAAGAAGGCCAACGAATCGATGGGCCACAGCTATGCCCACCTGTGGAACCTGCCGACCACCATGTTCCGCTTTTTCACGGTCTATGGCCCGTGGGGCCGCCCGGACATGGCGCTGTTCAAGTTCACCAAGGGGATCCTGAACGGCGAGCCGATCGACATCTACAACCACGGCGAAATGTACCGCGACTTTACCTATGTCACCGACCTGGTGCGCGGCATCCGCCTGCTGATCGACGCGGCCCCGGTGCGGCCCGAGAACCGCGACGACATTCCCGAAGGCGACAGCCTGTCACCCGTCGCCCCGTTCCGCGTGGTCAATATCGGCAACAGCGACAAGGTGCGCCTGCTCGACTTCATCGAAGCGATCGAAGCGGAGTGCGGCATCGAGGCCAAGCGCAATTACATGGAGATGCAGAAGGGCGACGTTCCCGCGACCTGGGCCAACGCCGACCTGCTCAAGCGCCTGACCGGGTACAAGCCCGAGACCGGCTACCGCGAGGGTATCCGCCAGTTCGTCAGCTGGTACCGCGACTACTACGGGGTCTGATCAGCTCGCCAGACGCAGGCCCGGCTTGCTCGGCGCTTCGCTCGAATCCGGCCAGATTCCGCGCGTATCATAGACCACCGCGCGGGCGCGCTCTTCCAGCGGAACCACGCGGAACACGTCGTGGTCGACCAGCACGATCAGCACGCCGCAGGTCTCCAGTGCGGTATCGAGATCGACCAGTTCGGCACTGGTCCCGTCGAATTCCTGCGGCAGGGCTGCGGCATAGGGCTCGACGATCTTGATCCGCTCGCCAAACTCGCGCGCGAGACTGGCGGCGACATAGCGCGCCGGACTCTCGCGGAAATCGTCGATATTGGCCTTGAACGCCAGGCCAAGGCACGCGACCGGAACGCCCGGATTGGCTTCGATCAGTTCGCCCGCCCGCGCCAGAACATGGTGCATCTTGGCATCGTTAATCTCGCGCGCGGCGCGGATGATGCGCGATTGCTCCGGCGCGCCGTGGACGATGAACCACGGGTCGACTGCGATGCAGTGCCCGCCCACGCCGGGGCCGGGCTGGAGGATGTTGACCCGCGGGTGGCGGTTGGCGAGGCGGATGACCTCCCACACATCGAGGCCCATCCGGTCGGCAATCATCGACAGCTCGTTGGCAAAGGCGATGTTGACGTCGCGGAAGCTGTTTTCGACCAGTTTGCACATTTCCGCGCTGCGGGCATCGGTGGTGACGCAGGTGCCGCGCACGAACTGCTTGTAGAAGGCCAGCGCCTTCCGCGCACAACGCGGGGTAATCCCGCCGATCGAGCGGTCGTTGTGGGTCAGCTCTTCCAGAATGCGGCCCGGCAGCACCCGCTCTGGGCAATAGGAAATCGCCACATCGGGGGTCTCGCTGGTCAGGCCCGGAAGCTTGATATCCGGGCGCAGGCCCGCGATCAGGTCGCGCATCGCTTCGGTCGTGCCGACCGGCGAGGTCGATTCGAGGATCACGCAATCGCCCTTCTTGAGCACACCGGCGACTTCGGTCGCGGCGGCCATGACATAGGAGACATCGGGCGTGTGATGGCCGTCCTTCTCGAACGGCGTCGGCACCGCGATCACGAACACGTCGGCGGGCACGATCTGGGTCGAGGCGCGCAGCATCCCGCGCTGGACGACGCCGCGCACCAGGCCATCGAGATCGACTTCCTCGATATGGATTTCGCCCCGGTTGATCGTGTCGACGACGTGCTGCGACACGTCGATCCCGGTAACCGGGCAATTGGCCCGCGCAATCACCGCTGCCGTGGGCAGCCCGATATAGCCGAGCCCGATAACGCAGACGGTGGGTTTGTTGTCGCCCTGCATGGGAAATCCTGCCTGTTGAGTTGCAGGCAGCCTTAGAGCGCGGTGGTAAAGATGCCGTTTACCGGGGGTTTATCTCGCGAGCAGTTCGACAATCCGTGCCGATGACTTGCCATCGCCGAACGGATTGTGCGCCCGCGCCATAGGCTTCCGCAACGTCAAGCAGGCGCGCGGTTTCCGCCACGATCGTATCGGCATCGGTGCCGACCAGCTTTGCGGTCCCTGCCTCGACGCCTTCGGGGCGCTCGGTTGTCTCACGCATGACGAGAACCGGCTTGCCCAGGGCGGGCGCCTCTTCCTGCACCCCGCCGCTGTCAGTCAGCATCAGAGTGGAGATCGCGATCAGACGGGCGAAGTGCGGGTAGTCGAGCGGCTCGATCAGCGCGACATTGTCGAGTCCCGCCAGTTCAGCATTCATCACCGCGCGGACATTGGGGTTCAGGTGAACCGGGAAGATCACCGCGACATCAGGTCGGGCGGCAATCCGCTTCACTGCATCGGCAATGCCGCGCATGCCATCGCCGAAATTCTCGCGCCGGTGGCTGGTCATGCCGATGATCCGCTTGCCGGCAAAGCGCTGCTCCAGTCCGGCGAGCCCGCTGGCAAGGCCCGGCTCACGCTCGATCTTGCCGGTGATCCAGTGCAAGGCGTCGATCACGGTGTTGCCGGTGACGTGGACCATGGCGGGATCGATATTCTCGCGCCGGAGTGCTTCGGCAGCGGTCTCGGTCGGCGCGAAGTGGTATTCGGCAAAGCTGCCGATCACCTTGCGGTTGACCTCTTCCGGCCAGGGGTGGTGGATATTGCCGCTGCGCAGGCCCGCCTCGACATGGGCAACCGGGATCTTGCGGTAATAGGCCGCGAGCGCGCCGCACATGGCGGTCGCGGTGTCGCCCTGCACCACCACCACGTCGGGCTTTTCCGTGTCCATCACCGCGCCAAGCCCGGTCAGCAGGCGCGCCGTGAGTGCGTCGAGCGTCTGGTCGGGCTGCATCACGTCGAGATCGTGGTGCGGCACGATTCCGGCGATTTCCAGCACCTGGTCGAGCATGCCGCGATGCTGTCCCGAGACGCAGACACGCGAGGCGAACCGCTGGTCGGCCTCCAGCGCGTGGAGCAGCGGGAAGAGCTTGATCGCTTCGGGGCGGGTGCCGAAGACAGTGAGAATGGTGCGCGTGCCGGTCATGCCCGCACGCCTAGCGCAACTTGGTTAACGCCTGATAGCCGGGCGAAGCCTATTTCGGTGCCGGTCCGGCGTCTTCCGAGACCGGGCGCTCACCGGGCAGCTCGGTCGCGCGTTCGCGTTCGAGCCGCTCCATGTATTCGCGCTCGATCTGCTCGACGCGGGCCTGCTCCTAGGCAGCGGCCTGGTCGATCTGCGCCAGACGGTCGGCGCGGGCAGAGGCAATCAGCTCGCTGAAGCGGACGTCGGCGCCTTCGGCCTTGTCGCCAGAGGCTGCGCGGATCATCTGCTGGGTACAGCCGGTAAACCCGCCCGCCCCGGCGGTAGAGCAGGACATGGTGCCGAAATCACCGATCATTTCCAGCTTCTCGACCCGGTTGGTCCAGGCATTGTTGGCCGGGTCATCGCTGAAGCGCAGGGTCGGCGGGATGCGGTAGCGGTCTGCCTCGGGCAGGCGCGCGACGACGCAGATCTCGCCCGCCGGGCACTCCGGCGCGGCATCCTCACCATAGACGATCGACATGCGCACATCGTCACTCGGGCTGTCCTGACCGAGCGCGGGGGCACCGGCAAAGACAGCGGCAGCGAGGGCCAGGGCGAAAGGCAAGCGGGTCATCGGGCAAATCCTTCGTAGCTAGCGCGCCGGGGGCTGGCCCCTATCTAGGCACGCTCTGCGCTGAACTCCAGCTTAAGCGGGTCAGACCCGTTCGGCGAGCCGGATCGCGAGGCGGCACCCGAGCCGGATCGCACCCGACAGCAGCGGATAGGCCGGTGCCCGTTCGGCCCCGGCGGCGAGCGCGGCATCGCGATGCTCGCGCTCCTCGTCACGGAACCGGGCGATCATCCCGGTCAGCTCCGGATCGGTGCCGGTTGCCTCGAGCTCGTCGAGCTGGGCGGAATAGTGCCGGTCGATTTCCTCCTCGACGGCGGCGGTGCACGCCATCGCCGCTTCCGGCCCGAGCAATGCCGTCCCCGCGCCGAGGGCATAGCCTGCCATGGACCAGAACGGCTGCAACACCGTCGGGCGAACCCCGCGTCGCGCCATCAGCGCGTCGAACTGCTCACGGTGGACCGCTTCCTGTTCGGCCATGTGGCGGATCTCGGCCGAAAGCGGGTGCCGGTCACCCATGACCGCGAGCTGCCCGGCGTAGATCCGGGTCGCACCGAATTCGCCGGCCTGGTCGACGCGGATCATACGGTCGGTGTCGGGCTTGCTCATCGGGCGGGGCGCTCCCTGGCTGCGAGCGCAAGAATGGCGATCCCCGCGCCGCACGAAATGAGGAAATTGAACCCGGCGAGCGAAATCCCGAACAGGCTCCACGGGGCGGCATCACAGCGCACCAGCGGGGCAGCCATGATATTGTCGAGCGCGTTGCCGGTGGTTGAGGTAGCGGTCAGCGCGCAGCGGGTGATCCCTTCCCACCAGCCGTATTCGACGCCGGCATGGAAGCCGCCGATCAGGCCCGAGACCATGATGGCAAGGCCGGCAAGCACGACCCACAACCGCTTCGGCGCGACGGCGAACGACAGCAGCGCCAGCGCCAGCGCCGCGAAGTGGGGATAGCGCTGCCACCAGCACATCTCGCACGGATAAAGCCCGAAGCCGTACTGTGCGACATAGGCTCCGCCCAGCAGCAGGGCCGGGGCCAGCAGGGCAAGGCGCTGCGCCATGGCTAGACGGTCAGTCATCGATCAATGGGCTCCGCCGGGATCAGTTGCGGCGGACCATGGTCCGGCTCGAAGTCCGGCGCAAGGTCTCCACTGCATAGTTGAGCTGGAAGTCCTCGATCCCCTGCTCCTTGAGCTCGGCCGAAGTCAGCTTGAAGCGCGGATCGTCGCGGATATCCTTCTCCAGTTCCTCGTCCTTGAGCGCAGCTTCGTTGACCAGGTGCCCGCGCAAGTCGGATTCGCGCATCATGAAGCGGGCGCGCTTCTCCCGGTCGGGGTCGGACAGCTGCGGCACGGAAATGTCGGGCTTGATCCCGCCTTCCTGCACCGACTTGCCACCCGGGGTATAATAGCGCGCCGTGGTCAGCTTGAGCGCGGCGTCGTTGCCCAGTGGCAACAGGGTCTGCACGCTGCCCTTGCCGAAGCTGCGGTCACCCATGATCACCGCGCGGCGATGGTCCTGCAGTGCCCCGGCGACGATTTCCGAGGCGGAGGCAGAGCCCGCATCGATCAGCACCACCATCGGTACACCCTTGGCGATCTCGCCGGGGAAGGCGGTTTCCGCATCATAGGTGAACGATTCGCCGCGCACCCGGCCGCGCTGCGATACGATCCGTCCGCTGGTCAGGAACAGGTCGGACAGCACCACCGCTTCGTCGAGCGAGCCGCCCGGGTTGGCGCGCAGGTCGAGCACCAGCCCGTCGAGCCCACCGCGCGCTTCGGCGTTGAGCGCCTTCCACGCACCGAACACGTCCGCGCCGACATCGCGCGAGAATTCGTTGACGGTGATGACCCCGACATTGCCGGCTTCGAGCTTGTAGGTGACCGGCTCCAGCTCGATCACCCCGCGCGTCACCGTGACATCGAAGGGTTCGTCACGGCCGGGGCGGAAAATGGTCAGGCGGATGCTGGTCCCGGCCGGGCCGCGCATGCGCGCAACCGCAGTGTCGAGTTCCTCGCCATAGATCAGCTTGCCATCGAGATGGGTGATGAAGTCGCCCGCCTTGACCCCGGCTTCCATCGCGGGGCTGCCGCGGAAGGGCGAGATGACCTTGACCGCGCCATCTTCCATCTGGACCGAGAGGCCGAGCCCGGAATAGTTGCCGTCGATCATTGTCTCGAGCCGCTGGAGGTCGCCCCCGTCGAGATAGGCCGAGTGGGGATCGAGCGAGGCGAGCATCCCGTCGATCGCGCCGCGAATCAGCTTTTCGTCATCGACCGGCTCGACATAGCTCGCCTTGATCCGCTGGTAGACCGCCATCAGGCGGCCGAATTCAGGGCCGACCCGGCCATCGACCTGGGCCATCCCGGCGGTGGTCGCGGGGATGATCGCTACGGCGGTAACCAGCGCGGCGGACTTGAGCAGGGCAGCGAACTTCATCGGCAAGGCACTCCAGTTGGAGCCATTCTATCCGCCGCGCGGTGTTAATGCCAGATGACCTTTGCGCAGATGTGCCGACACGGGCCAGTTGCACCGGCGAACCTTGCCGAACTGGTCAGCGCAGCAGGTCGACCGGGTTGACCGGCACCCCGGCCTTGCGCACCTCGAACCCGATCACCGGCGCCCGGCCCCCGGCCACCCCGATCGGCGAACCGGCCACAAGCACCTGCCCGACCTCGACATCGGTGCGCGCCAGCCCGGTCAGCAGGCTGGTCCACCCACCTTCGTGCTCGATGATGACGATCCGGCCATAGCCGCGATAGGGGCCGGCGAAGGCGACCCTCCCGGCGGCGGGCGCAACCACCTGGGCCCCGGCGCGCGGGGCAAGCGTGAGCCCCTTGCTGATCAGCCCGCTGTCTTCGACCGAGCCGAAACCGGTCAGGGTCCGTCCGGTCACCGGGAGCTGGTAGCCCGTCGGAGGGCGGGTCGATGTCGCAACCGGGGTCGGCTCGGCCACCACCGCATCGCTCGGCCGGACAGGGCGCGGCACCGGGCCGGGCAAGGCGGCCAGCTCCTCGCGCAGTCCGGCCGCCTCGTCGAGCCGCTCGACGAGGGGGGCGAGATCGCGGGCATCCGCGGCAAGGGCCGGGGCGCGTTCGCGTTCGCGGTCCGACGGGGGGTGGGGCCG
>JAHDXX010000341.1 GCA_023384025.1 Sphingomonadaceae bacterium | reverse complement strand
AATTGCGTTTCTTGAAGAATCCCTGCGCGAGGCGAGCGGCAGGCAAACCGAACGGGAGAGCACATGAGCCAGGATCTGACCGGCAAGGTCGCCATCGTCACCGGTGGCAGCGACGGGATCGGCCTCGCGACTGCCGCACTTCTTGCCCGGCGAGGGGCACAGGTGGTGATCTGCGGCCGGCGGCAGGAGCTGCTCGATTCCGCCCGCAGCCAGATCGAGGGCGAAGGCGGCAGGGTCGAGGCCGTGCAGCTCGACGTGACCGACTTTCCCGCCTTCGAAGCCCTGATCGAGGATGTCGCCGCGCGTCATGGCCGGCTCGACATGCTGGTCAACAATGCCATGTCGACCCACTATGCGCCGATTTCCCGGCTTAAGCTGGAACACTGGCGCAAGGACTTCGCCGTAAACGCCGATGCCGTGTTTGTCGGCACCAAGGCGGCGATGAAGGTCATGGCAGCGCAGGGCAAGGGTTCGATCGTCAACATCAGTTCGACCACCGCGATCCGCGCGATGCCGAATTATTCGAGCTATTCTGCGTCGAAGGCCGCACTGATCCAGTTCACTGCCGTCGCCGCGATGGAAGGCGCGCGGCAGGGCATCCGGGTCAATGCGATCGTGCCGGGTTCGGTCAACACCGCCGCCACGCTCGACTTTGCTACCAAGGCACCCGAACTTGCCGCAAAGACGGCCGAGGCAATCCCGATGGGCCGCGGCGGCGAGCCGGACGAACTCGCCGAAGCGATCGTCTTCATGCTGTCGGACGCGGCCAGCTACATCACCGGGGTGGCCCTGCCAGTCGATGGCGGCAAGGCCGCGCAGCTCTACATTCCGTCCTGAGCCGCTGGAGAGAAACGATGAGCAGCAGCTGGGACAAGGAAGTCGATGTTCTCGTGGTCGGCTCGGGCGCTGGCGGGATGCTGTCCGCGCTCGTCGCGGCGAAGAACCATGCCGATGTGCTGATCGTCGAGAAGGAACCGCTGTGGGGCGGTACATCGGCCACCTCGGGCGCGGGCATCTGGATTCCGGCGAGCGACCAGGCCGCAGAGGCAGGGTTCCACGACAGCGTCGAGGATGCCTTCAAGTACGTCCGCGCGCTGTCGGCTGACAACGTGCCGGACGAAAACATCCGCGCTTATGTCGAGAACGCCTCGAAGATGCTGCGCTGGATGGGGGCGAACACGGAGATCGACTACCACGCCTTCCCCTATCCCGATTACCATGCCGAAAACCCCGGCGGATCGCCGACCGGATACCGCACCCACATGCCTTCACCGCTCGACGGCAAGCAGCTGGGCGATGACGTTCGCACGCTCCGCTTCGCTTCGCCTGCGGCCTCGCTGTTCGGCTATCTCAACTGGCACTTCGACGAGACCTATATCCTGCTGTTCCGGGCCAAGGGCTGGTGGTGGCATCTCGCCAAGAGCCTGATGCGGTACTGGTTCGACTGGCCGTTCCGGTTCACCTCTCGCAAGGACCGGCGCCTCACGCTCGGCAATGCGCTGGCGGGCGGGCTGCGGCTGGCGCTGAACGAGGCCAAAGTGCCGCTGTGGCTGGAAAGCCCGCTGATCGAGCTGGTCGAGGAACAGGGCAAAGTCACCGGCGCCGTGATCCGCCACAAGAAGCGCGAATTGCGGGTGCGCGCGCGCAAGGGCGTGGTGCTGGCAGCAGGCGGCTTCGACAAGAACCAGGCCATGCGCGACGAGCATGCACCGCTCTACCCCAACGCGCTCTATTCCGGCGGGACCAGCGGCAACACCGGCGTCGCCTTCCGTGCAGGGCAGGGGCTGGGTGCAGACACGATGAACCTGCAATCGACCTGGGCCGCGCCGGGGTTCTACGTGCCAGGCGAG
>JAHDXX010000063.1 GCA_023384025.1 Sphingomonadaceae bacterium | reverse complement strand
ATCCCGACCATTTGCGGGCCATCGACACCAGTTGGCGGCCCCCCACTGCGAACGAACGAGAGACTGACATGTCGCGCATCTGCGAACTGACCGGCAAGGGTCGCCAGGTAGGCCACAACGTGAGCCACGCCAACAACAAGACCAAGCGCGTGTTCCTGCCCAACCTGCAGAACGTCACGCTGCTGAGCGAAGGGCTGGGCCGCAGCTTCAAGTTCCGCGTGTCGACCCACGGCCTGCGCTCGGTCGAGCACAATGGCGGTCTCGACAACTGGCTGCTCAAGACCAGCGACGAGAAGCTCTCGGCCAACGCGCTCAAAGTGAAGCGCGAACTGAAGAAGGCGGCGGCCGCCGCCTGATTCACCGGGCTTTTGGCTCTGAAAGGCGCGCCGGGCTTGCCGGGCGCGCCTTTTGCTTGTCCGGATTCCAGCGCAGCCGGTAGAGCAGCGTGCGTTGCAGTGCAGCGCCGTTGTCGTCGGAAATCAGCCACAGGGTGAGCGCGCCGCCTTCTTCCGGTTCTACCGCCAGCCCTTCGAAATTGTCGGTCGGCAGGTCGAGATCGAGCGTGGTGAGCGCTTTCCCGCGCCACGCCTTGCCAGCACGGATCGCACCGGGGTCTGCGACCATGAGCCGGGCGGAAAAGCGCGGCGGCAGATAGCCACGAATCGCGCGCAGCAGGATCAGCACCCGCCCGTCTGGCAGGGTGGCAATGTCGGTCGCGCGATAGGGTGCGGGCGGGACCAAGCCGAATTCTGCTGCTTTTGACCCCTCCACCGGATCGCCCGAAAAGAGCAGCGCCGGATAGCCTTCGCCCAGCCAGTCGGGCGAACCTTCGCCGATCACGATGAACCGGCCATCGGCGAGCCGGGTCATCGCCTCCGGCCCGCGATTGCCGGGCCAGCGGGCCATTGCCTCCGGCCGGACCCGCGTCGGGGTGGCCAGCGACAGATCGTACCGGTCCACGCTGTTGGCGCCTTCGTAGGCAATCCAGATCGTGCCGGTGGCGGGGTCGAACGTGGCCGCTTCGGCATCGACCTGGCGCTTGTCGCTCACCACTTCGCCGCCGATCACGCCGAACTGCGGCGCTGGCCCCTCGCGCCCGGGCGGGGTGAAGCGCAGCCAGCGGCCCTTGTCGCTGATCGCCAGCAAGGAGCGGTCGGGCAGGGCCGTGAGCGCGGAGTAGCTGCCGAAATGGCTGTTCGGGCTGGTCAGGTGCCACAGCCCTTCGATGGTCAGCGACAGGCCGAGCGCATCCTGTGCCACAGGCACCGGTTCGATCCGCAGGATCGGGCGCAGGTCCTCGACCAGCCCGGGCCCGCGCAGCCAGGTGCCCGGAGCGAGCGCGAGCGCGACCATTGCCAGAAGCGCGAGACGGGCCTTGCGGGCCATGGGGTCAGTTCATCGGGCCGGTGAACAGCAGCGGATCAAGCCGCGCGTCGCGCCACTTCATGCTCCAGTGGAGGTGCGGACCCGTGGCGCGGCCGGTCGCGCCGATATTGCCGATGTATTGCCCCTGCCGCACCACATCGCCTTCTCGCACCGCCAGTTTCGAACAATGGAGGAATGCGCTGTTGAGGCCATTGCCGTGGTCGATCATCAGCAAGTGGCCTTCAAGGCTGAAAGGGGTCTCCGCCGCGAGCACGACCACGCCATCGGCTGGCGCCACGAAGGGCGTGCCGCTGGTGCCGGTCGCGATATCGATCCCCGAATGGTAGCTGGCGGGCTCGCCCTTGTAGACCCGCTGCGAGCCGAACCGGCCGGAAATGCGCCCCTTGACCGGCCAGATGAAATCCTGCCGCCACCCGTCGATCTGATGGTCGAGGCTACGCGCGGCGTTGATCCGGGCCAGTTCCGGACGGCGCCGTTCCATGAAGCTCTCGCTCGCGCCGCCGGGGCGGCGAGCGACGTTGACGTGCTCGATATTCCAGGCGCGTGGGGAAATCGTCAGGCTCTCGCTGATAGTGCGTCCGTCGGCGAGCCGGGCAACGAGCTGCGCCTGCCCGCCCGAATCGCGGTCGAATGCGGCAAAGAAGGTGCCGTCCGCTGCCACCGGCAGCGCGCGTCCGTCCAGCGCCACGCTAGCCGCACCCGCCGGGGCGACACCGCGCAGCCAGCCGCCCTGCGTGCGCTCTCCGGCAAGCACGGCAAACCGGTCGCTCGCGCGCACCGAGACGGCATTGGCCGCTGCCAGGCTGGCGCCCGCATCGGCCGGCGCGCTGTGCTCGCCATTGGCGCTGCCGCACCCGAACAGCGCGGCGATACCCAGCAGGACGGGAGAGGCCTTGCCCCGCATCATCCCTCCAGAAAGCGGCGGGTGGCGATTTCGGCGCTGGCGTAGGGCTCCTGCCGCTCGACCGACCAGTAGCGCAGTTCCTCCAGCGGGATCACCGTGCCGCTGACCGCACAAGTCACGTGCTGGCCATGGCGCAGGACCCGGAAAGCACTCGGCCCGTAGTGGAGTTTCGCTTCGACATTTCCTCGGTTCATCAACATGGCCGGTTCCCTAGCAGAGCCGCTTCAGCCGAACAAATCGTCTTGCCGTGCGGGCGGAGGCGATGGTTTGCGCGCGACCTTGGCTGGGGCCGGTTTGACCGGTGCTGAACCGGCGGGAGCCGTTTCCAGAGTGCCATCTGCAAATTGCAATGCCAGTCGCGCAGCCTTTGCCGCCGCCGCGCTGCTCCGCACCAGTGTGCCGTGCTCGTCGCGCACCAGGGCAAAGCCGCGCGCGAGCGGTGCGGTGGGGTCAAGCGAGGCCAGCAACCGCCCCAGCGCGTCAAACCGGTCGCGCTCGGCCTTTGCCCGACCGGTCAGCAGCGCTGGCGCAAGCCGTGCCCGGGCAAGGGATGCCCGCGCATCGCGCGCCGCACGTTCTAGCGCAGCGGGTGACAAGCGTTGCTTGGCGAGCAGTTCGCGGCCCCGGGCGGCCCGGTCGCTCAAACCGCGGCGCAGTCGTTGGTGAAGCTCGTCGAGCCGCTGCGCCTGCGGCTGGAGCAGGGCCTGCGGGGCGGGCAGGCGTTGCACGCGCGCCTCCAGCCGCTCGCGCCCCAGTTGCACCGGGCGCAGGATCGCGCGCTGCTGACGGGCGCGGAAATCGGCCAGCGTTGCGCCGAGCTCGGCGCGGACCGGCACCGCCATCTCGGCAGCTGCGGTGGGGGTGGGCGCGCGTCGGTCGGCGGCGAAATCGCACAAGGTGGTGTCGGTTTCGTGCCCGACAGCGCTGATCACCGGGATCGGCGAGGTAGCGACCGCGCGGACGACGGCCTCCTCGTTGAAGCTCCACAGGTCCTCGATTGAACCGCCCCCGCGCGCGACGATCAGCAGGTCTGGGCGCGGCACCGGGCCATGTTCCTGGATCGCTCCGAACCCGCGCACTGCGGCGGCGACCTGTTCCGCCGCACCTTGCCCCTGGACGAGCACCGGCCAGACGAGCACATGGCTCGGGAAACGATCGGCCAGGCGGTGCAGGATATCGCGGATCACCGCCCCGGTCGGGCTGGTCACAACCCCGATCACGCGCGGGAGGAATGGCAGCGCGCGCTTGCGGCTCTCGTCGAACAGGCCTTCGGCGGCGAGCCGCTGGCGGGTTTTCTCCAGCAGGGCCAGCAGCGCACCTTCGCCGGCGATTTCCATCTGGTCGATGACGATCTGGTACTTCGAGCGGCCGGGATAGGTCGTCAGCTTGCCGCTGGCGACGACTTCGATGCCGTCTTCCGGCAGGAACGAGAGACGCTGGGCATTGCCGCGCCACATCACCCCGTCGAGCACCGCGTTCTCGTCTTTCAGTGCGCAATAGAGGTGGCCAGAGGCCGCGCGCTTGACGCCTGAGAGCTCGCCGCGGAGGCGGACGAAGCCGAACCGGTCCTCGACCGTGCGCTTCAACTGCTGCGATAGCTCGGTGATCGTCAGCGGCGCGGCATTGTCCCCTTGCCTTGCGCGCGCTACCAGCCCGCCACCATCGACGCGATCAGGATCGGAAGCGGCCATGAACATCCTTCTGCTGGGCTCGGGCGGGCGCGAACATGCGCTGGCGTGGAAGCTGGCGCAATCCCGCCTGCTCGCAGGGGCTAAGGATAAGCTCTATGCCGCCCCGGGCAACCCCGGCATTGCCGACCATGCGGAATGCGTCACGCTCGATGTGACCGACCACGCCGCCGTGATCGCGTTTTGCGATGCGCACCGGATCGGTCTGGTGGTGGTCGGGCCGGAAGCGCCGCTGGTCGATGGCCTCGCCGATTCGCTGCGTGGCGAAGGGTTCGCGGTGTTCGGCCCCTCGCAGGCGGCTGCGCAACTGGAAGGCAGCAAGGGCTTCACCAAGGACCTGTGCCAGCGCGCCGGTATTCCCACCGCCGGTTATGTCCGCACCGCGTCGCTCGACCAGGCCTTGCGTGCGCTCGACACCTTTGCCGCACCCTATGTGCTCAAGGCCGATGGCCTGGCGGCGGGCAAGGGTGTGGTCATTGCCGCGTCCCGCGCTGAAGCTGAAGCGGCGCTGGCGGAAATGTTCGGCGGCCAGTTTGGCGCGGCGGGCGCGGAAGTGGTGATCGAGGAATTCATGGAAGGCGAAGAAGCGAGCTTCTTCGCCCTCACCGACGGGGCCAGCGTGCTCTCGTTCGGCACGGCGCAGGATCACAAGCGGGTCGGCGATGGCGACACCGGCCCCAACACTGGCGGCATGGGCGCCTACAGCCCGGCGCGGGTGCTGACCCCGGCGCTGCACCGCGAAGTGCTCGACCGGATCATCATGCCCACGGTGCGGGCCATGGCGGACGAAGGGCATCCCTATTCGGGCGTGCTGTTCGCCGGCCTCATGCTCACGGCAAACGGGCCGAAGCTGATCGAATACAACTGCCGCTTCGGCGATCCCGAATGCCAGGTGCTGATGATGCGGCTGGAGAGCGATCTCGGCGAACTGCTCTACGCCTGCGCCACCAGCGCGCTGGCGAGCCAGCCCCCCGTCCGCCGCTCGCGGCAGGCGGCGCTGACTGTAGTAATGGCTGCCAACGGCTATCCCGGCACTCCAGAAAAGGGCGGTGCGATCGACCTCGGTGCGGCCGAAGAGCATGGTGCCAAGGTGTTCCACGCAGGCACCGCGCTTACCGATGGCCAGCTGGTGGCAAGTGGAGGCCGGGTGCTCAATGTCACCGCGCTGGGCGACAATGTGACCGAAGCGCAGGCGGCGGCCTATGCCGCAGTCGATGCAATCGCATTCCCGTCCGGCTTCTGCCGCCGCGATATCGGCTGGCGCGAAGTGGCGCGGGAAAGCCACGGCTGAGCCGCTTGCCGCTTCAATGTGGGCCGGGTAGGCTTGCCCCGGACTGGAGAAAACGATGCGTCGCGCCCTGATCCCCTTGCTGTTTGCCGTGCTTCCGCTCGCTGCGTGCCAGACGGCCGACAGCGCGAGCCCGGCGCGTTTCACCATGACCGATATTGCCTTTGCCCAGGCATCGTGCGGCGGGTGCCATGCGGTGGAGGAGCCAGGCCTGTCGCCCAATCCGGGCTCGCCCACCTTTGCCGAGATCGCCAGCCGCCCCGGTGTGACCGCGAAGACCTTGTCCACCTACCTGCGCGACGCGCACAACTATCCCGAAGCCATGGACTTCGAGCTGTCCCGCCAGCAGGCCGATGCGCTGGCGCACTACATGCTGACGCTGCGCGAAAAGCGCTAGCCCAGCTTCGCGTCCATCAGTGCCTTGAGGTCGGCTTCAGGCCGGGCGCCGTAGTGGCTGATGATCTCGCACGCGGCGATGGCTCCGCGGCGCAGGCACCGCTCCAGCGGTTCGCCGTTGACGTGACCATAGAGGAACCCGGCGGCGAAGAGGTCGCCTGCGCCGGTGGTGTCGACCACCTTGTCGATCGGTTCGGCGGGCACTTCGGCTCGCTCGCCACCGGCGATGGCCACGGCGCCCTCGGCGCTGCGGGTAACCACCAGCACCGGAACCTTCGGCGCCAGCGCCGCCAGCCCGGCCTCGAAGTCGCTTTCGCCGGTCAGCGCCGCCAGTTCGAGATGGTTGGCAAACAGGATGTCGATCAGACCATCGTTGATCAGAGCGCGGAAGTCGTCGCCGTGCCGGTCGATCACGAACACTTCGCTCAGCGTGAAGGCCACCTTGCGGCCTGCCGCACGAGCGGCTTCGATCGCCCGGCGCATGGCCGCGCGCGGTTCTTCCGGATCCCACAGGTAGCCTTCGAGATAGAGTACCTTGGCTGCTGCCACTGCATCTGCATCGAGCGCGGCAGGCGGCAGGAACTGGCTGGCGCCAAGGAAAGTGTTCATGGTACGCTGGGCATCGGGGGTGACGAAGATCAGGCAGCGTGCGGTCGGCGGATCGGCTTCCGTGTGGTTGGTCGGGCGGGGCGGCGTGTCGAAGTCGATCCCGACCGCGCGGATATCGTGCGCGAAGACTTCGCCGAGCTGGTCCTGCGCGACCTGGCCGATGAAGGCACATTGCGCCCCCAATGCCGAAAGACCGGCGAGCGTGTTAGCCGCCGAGCCACCCGAAATCTCCCGCGCCGGGCCCATTGCGTCGTAAAGTTCCTGCGCGCGCGCGGTATCGACCAGCGTCATCCCGCCCTTGTTCAGGCCCAGCTCGTCGATCAGGTCGTCCTGGCACGGGGCCATGACATCGACGATGGCATTGCCGATGGCGATTACATCGTAGCGGGGTTCGGTCACTCGGAAGTCCTTGGCTTGCTTGCAGAGGGTGTGGCGGCGCGCCTAGCCGCTCGTAAGCCTCGGGCCAAGGCTTTCCGAACGCTTGGTGATTGACGCGGGCGCGCATGGCGCGGCACAGCGGCTGGATGCACGCCGCCCTTGCTGCCCTGCTTCGCGCATTGCCCCAGTTGTTCGAAGGGCCGGTTCTGCGCGTGCTGGTCAAGTCGGTGCTGGTGACCCTTGTCCTGTTCGCGCTGCTGGGTCTGGCGGGCTGGTATGGCCTCGCCACCCTGCTCGCCCAGTGGGACCAGGGCACCGCAGCGGAGCTTGGCGGACTGATAGCCGTCGTGCTGACCGTGATCGGCGGCTGGCTGCTGTTCCGGCTGGTCGCCCTGCTGGTCCTGCAGTTCTTCGCCGAGGATATCGTCGCCGCCGTCGAGGCACGACATTATCCGCAGGCGCAACACACCCTGCGCCGGCGAACCCTGGCCCAGAACGTGCGCGACGGGCTGCGCAGCCTGATCCGCGCCGTGCTGGTCAACCTGGCCGTTATGCCGTTCGCGCTGGTCCTGCTGGTCACCGGGGTCGGGACCGCGCTGCTGTTCTGGTTTGCCAATGCCGTTCTGCTCGGGCGCGAGCTTACCGAAATGGTCACGCTGCGGCACGATCCGGCCAGCGCGCGCAGCGTGAGCGGATTGCAACGCTTCGCTCTGGGCGGGTTCGTCGCTGCGCTGATGGCCGTGCCCTTCGTCAACCTGCTGATGCCGGTTCTCGGGGCGGCAGCGGCCACCCATCTTGTCCATCGCCCGACCGGGGGTCCCGCATATGCATAAAGCCCTTGCCCTTTGCCTGGTGCCCCTGCTCGCCGCCTGTGGCGGAGCCGGGGTGACAGCGCCGGTCAGCGCGCCTCCGCCGAAGGCCGGAACGGCCCGACCGGCCACGACACCGCCCACCCGGCCGGTCCCGCCGGTCGCCAGCGGCACCACAGCAGGCTTCCGCGCGCCGAAAGTCATGTCGCTGCCGGGGATCGAAGGGCTGATCGGCGCCAATGCCGCTTCGCTCGCCCGCCAGCTCGGCACCCCCCGGCTGGATGTGCGCGAAGGCGATGCGCGCAAGCTGCAGTTCAGCGGGGAGCCGTGCGTGCTCGACGTCTGGCTCTATCCGCTCAGTCCGGGGGCGGAGCCGACCGCGACGTATGTCGAGGCACGCCGCGCGTCGGACGGGCTCGATGTCGACCGGGTTTCCTGCGTCAGTGCGCTCTTGCGGCGATAACCGGGACTTAACCCTGCCCCGGCTATCCTGAAGCACGAACAGCACAGGATAGCTGCACCATGACCATGCATTTTGCCGACCTTGCCCGCGCGGCTGCCGCTGACGGGGAAATCGCCCCGCAGGAAATTCTTGCCCTGCGCCGCCTCGGCTGGGGCGACGGGCAGATCAGCCCGGCCGAGGCCGAAGCGATCTTCGCCATCAACCGCGTGCTGGTGCGCCCCAGCGGCGAATGGGTCGACTTCTTTGTCGAGGCACTGGCCGAATTCGTGCTCAACGGCAGCGCACCGCGCGGCATGTGCAGCGAGGAAGAGGCGCAGTGGCTGATGCAGGCAATCGACCACGATGGCCGGCTCGAGACCATGGCCGAGCTGGAACTCATGGTTCGCGTGATCGAGCGGGCGCAGAACGTGCCTGACAGCCTGAAGCACTATGCCCTGCGCCAGCTGGAAGCAGCGGTGCTGACCGGGACCGGCCCGACCCGGTGCGGCGGGGAACTGTCCGACACCCACGTGACGGGTGCCGAATGCCGCCTGATCCGGCGCCTGGTCTTCGCCAGCGGCGGCCATGGCCCGGCGGCGGTCAGCCGGTTCGACGCGGAAATGCTGTTCCGGATCAAGGATGCGACCCTTGGCGCGGACAACTCGCCGGAATGGGCGCGGCTGTTTGTCGATGGCGTGGCCAATTACCTGCGCGGGTTCACGCTGACCAATGCCCAGCTGAGCCATGCGCGGGTGAAGGAACTCGAAGGCTTCATTGCCGACAACCGCTCCAGCGTCGGCCGGTTCATGGGGGCGATGGTGCGCGAAGTGCCGCAGGCCCGCAACCACTTCGGCAAGGTGTTCGGGCGCAAGCCGGACGCTGCCAGCTTCACGCAGCTGGAAGCCGACGGCAACCTTGTGACCGAGAACGAAAAACGCTGGCTCGACCAGATGATCGAAGCCGACGGTGAAATCGATGCGCTGGAGCGGGCGCTGCTCGACCGGATCAAGGCCGAGGGCTGAAGCCCCTCCGTCAGTCCAGTTCCAGTTCTGCCGCTGCCCCGCCTTGCAGGGGGCGTGGGTCACGCGGTGGAACCGCTGGCACCGCAAGGCCGGCTTCCGGTGGCCGGCGGAAAGGCCGGTAACGGCGCTTGCTGCGCTCGATCAGCCGCCTTGCTGCCGGATAGACGGGGTCTTCATGGCTTTCCACGAAAGCCTTATACCATGAAACTCTCGCCGCAGCCACAGGCGCCCTTGGCGTTGGGGTTGGCGAATACGAACCCGGCGGTGAAGTCGTCCTCGACCCAGTCCATCGTGCTGCCGATCAGGTAGAGCACGCTGGCCCCGTCGATGTAGAACGTGCCGCCCGGGGTTGCGATCTTCTCGTCGAACTTCACTTCCTCGGTCACGTAGTCGACCGAATAGGCGAGGCCCGAGCAGCCCCGGCGCGGGGTCGACAGCTTGACTCCGATCGCGCCCTCCGGCGCTTTCGCCATCAGGTCGGCAATGCGGGCCTCGGCGGCCGGGGTAAGCACGACAGCAGCCCGAGGCGCTGGCCTTTGGGCGGGGCGGGTCTTCGTCTCGCTCATCACAACATTCCCAGTTCGAGCCGGGCCTCGTCGCTCATCCGGTCCGGGCCCCACGGCGGGTCCCACACCAGGTTGACTTCGGCATCGCGCACCCCGGGCACGCTGGCGGCGCGCAGTTCAACCTCGCCCGGCATCGATTCGGCCACCGGGCAGTGCGGGGTGGTCAGCGTCATGGTGATGGCGACATGGCCTTCCGCGCTCACATCGACACCGTAGATCAGACCGAGATCGTAGATGTTGACCGGGATTTCCGGGTCGAAGATTTCCTTCAGCGCGGCGATCACCGCCTCGTACAGGTCGCCGCCCGGTTCGCCCGGCGCGAGGCCTTGCGGTTTTGCTTGCAGGAATCCTTCGAGGTAGTCGCGCTTGCGCTCCAGCTTCTCCGCCGGGGTTTCTTCCACGACATCCTCGACTCTGGCGCGCGGGGGCGGGGCGACCGCATCGACTTCCTCGACCGTGAAACGCGATTGCTCGTTCATCCGAAGATCCTCTGTACCCGTGCGATCCCGCGCGCGAGCGCGGCGATATCGCTCTCATCCGAATAGAGCCCGAAGCTGGCCCGCGCCGTCGCGGGCACGCCAATGTGGTCCATCAGCGGCTGGGCACAATGGTGCCCGGCGCGGATCGCCACCCCCTCCTCGTCCAATATGGTGCCGATGTCGTGGGGATGCACCCCTTCCATCGCGAAGCTGACGATCCCGGCGCTCTGGTCCGGGCCGAACAGGCGCACGGTGTTGATGTCGCGCAGCATGTCCCGCGCCTGCGCCGCAAGGCCGCTCTCGTGCGCGAACAGGTTCTCCATTCCGAAGGCCTCGACATAGTCGATCGCGGCATGGAGCGCGATGACCTCGGTAATCATCGGCGTCCCCGCCTCGAACCGCTGCGGCGCTGGGGCATAGGTGGTGCGCTCGAACGTGACCCGGTCGATCATCGCCCCGCCGCCCTGCCATGGGGGCATGGCATCGAGAATCTCGCCGCGCGCCCACAGCACCCCGACCCCGGTCGGGCCGTAGAGCTTGTGCCCTGAAAAGACGTAGAAATCGCAGTCGAGCTCGGCCATTGCCAGCCGCATGCGCGGGGCGGCCTGGCACCCGTCGAGCAGCAGCTTCGCCCCGACCCGGTGCGCCGCCTTCGCCACCCGCTTGGCGCCGAGCACCGAGCCGAGCACGTTGGAGACATGTGCCAGCGCCACGATCTTGTGCGCTTCGGTCAAGTTCGCTTCGAGCCAGTCCAGGTCGATCCGGCCATCTCCGGTCAGCGGGCAGATATCGATCTGCGCGCCGGTGCGCTGTGCCACCATCTGCCAGGGCACGATGTTCGAATGGTGCTCCAGCACGGAGAGCATGATCCGGTCGCCGGGCTTGAGATTTGCCCCGCCCCAGCTCTGCGCGACGAGGTTGATCCCCTCGGTCGCGCCGCGCACGAACACGATCTCGTTCTCGCTCGCTGCACCGATGAATTGCGCCACGCGGCGGCGAGCGGCCTCGAATGCCAGCGTCATCTCGGCCGAGCGGGCATAGACCCCGCGATGCACGGTGGCGTAATCCTCGCCCATCGCGCGCGCCATGGCGTCGATAACCACCTGCGGCTTCTGCGCGGTGGCGGCGGTGTCGAGATAGTGCCAGCCCGCGATACCGGGGAAATCGGCCCGTGCGGAGGCAGCAAAGGCGGTCACCGCATTCACAATGCAGACCCGTCGAGCTGTTCCAGCGCGCGTTCGAGCATCCGGTCGGCAATCCGCCGGTCCTCGATCACGGCCAGCGCGTCGGCGATGAACGCCTGCACCAGCAGTTTGCGCGCCGCCTCGGGCGGGATGCCGCGCGCCGCCATGTAATAGGCGGCAGCCTGGTCGAGCTGGCCGATCGCCGCGCCGTGGGCGCATTTCACGTCGTCAGCGAAGATTTCCAGCTCCGGCTTGGCGTTGGCGCTCGCGCCGCGGTTGAGCAGGATGGCGCGGAAATTCTGCGCCGCATCGGTTTTCTGCGCGTCGCGCGCAACTTCGATCCGGCCAAGGTAGTTGCTGGTCGATTGCCCCGCCTGCACCGCCCGCACGATCTGGTTGGAGGTGGCATTGGGTGCCTTGTGGATCACCCGGGTGACGAATTCCTGCCGCGCATTGGCGCGCCCGATGGTCACTCCGCCGAATTCGAAATGTGCGCCTTCTTCCAGCGTCACTTCCAGCTCGATCCGGGTATATTCAACGTGGCGGGCATTGATCTCGAAGTGTTCATAGCGCCCGCCCGCGCCGACATGGATGCGGGTGCGGTGGACCGATCCGCCCGAGGCCTGCGGGCCGGAATGGTGGAACGCGTTGAAGTGCCTGGTCTCGCCCGGCGGCACGTCGACGGTACCCCAGTGGTCGAATGCCTCAACCGGCGCCTGCGCCAGCCACGCGCCATCGGCGTAGCGCCAGGATTCATCCTTGAGGGTGGGGCGGGCGGCCGTCATCGGGCTGCCCGCCTTTTGAGCAAGGCATCGATCGCGTCATTGCGACGCTCGGTCATGCATGGCCCGATGGGCTTCGAAAGCTCTGCCATCTGGCGGTTGCGCTCGGCTTTGGGCAGCTTTGCATCCGCAACTGCCTGCATTTGCGGGGCAATGGGCGCTGCACAGGCTACCAGATGCTCGCAGCTCAGCGCGTCGACTTCGCGGTCTCCGCTGGATTTGCGGGTCTTGCAGGTCAGCTGCCCCTTGCGGCTTTTCCACGTCCCGCGCCATGTCTTGAACTTGTTCGCGATGACGACGATTTCCGGCGCGTCAGCTTGGTCCGCGTCCATCGCCGGGGCGGGCTGGAGCAGCATCGCGATGGCCAGCGCTCCGCTCATGCCGCCATCACCGCGTCATAGCCCTCGTTCTCCAGCCGCAGGGCGAGGTCCGGCCCGCCGCTCTGGACGATCCGGCCATCGGCGAGGACGTGGACCCGGTCGGGCTTCACGTAGTCGAGCAGCCGCTGGTAGTGGGTGATCAGCAGCACGGCCTTGTCAGGTGCGCGCATGATCGCGTTGATCCCCTTGCCGACCACCTTGAGCGCATCGATGTCGAGGCCGGAATCGGTTTCGTCGAGCACGGCGAATTTCGGGTCGAGAATGCCCATCTGGACCATCTCGGCGCGTTTCTTCTCGCCGCCGGAAAAGCCGACGTTCACCGGACGCTTGAGCATGTCCATATTGAGCTTGAGCAGCGCGGCCTTTTCTTTGGCGAGCTTGAGGAACTCCCCGCCCGAGAGCGGTTCCTCGCCGCGCGCCTTGCGCTGGGCATTGAGCGCCTCGCGCAGGAACTGGACATTGGAGACGCCCGGGATCTCGACCGGGTACTGGAAGCCGATGAACAGCCCGGCAGCGGCGCGCTCGTGCGGTTCGAGTTCGAGCAAATCGACATAGCCCCGTTCGTCTCGAGCGAAGTCGAGAGGCGTGGCGCGCGGCGTCTCGACTTCGCTCGACGCGAACGGAGGGGGGGTGAAACGCACCGAACCACTGGTCACTTCGTATCCCGGACGCCCGCCGAGGACGTAGGACAGCGTGGATTTGCCCGCGCCGTTGGGGCCCATGATCGCGTGCACTTCGCCTGCGGGCACGGTGAGGGTCAGGCCCTTGAGGATCGGCTTGTCGGCGACGGTAGCGTGGAGGTCGGTGATTTCGAGCATCAGTCTTTCCTGCGCGGGGTTGGGCGCGGTTTGGGGCGTGAATAGTGCTGGTTGGGGTTGGCCGCCTTGTGCGCGCGGGCCTTTTCCTTCTTGTCGGCGATGCGCAGGCGCATGCCGGCAGTGATCCGCGCGAGCACGGCGTCCATGTCAGTGAGCACGTCATTGGCGGCGATCCGCATTACCCGGATGCCAACGCTTTCGAGGCTCTTGTCGCGGCGCTTGGCCAGCGTGTCGTCCTGCCCCTCCTCGTCGAGCATGATCGCCATGCCGAGGTTGTGGCAGTTGAACTCGACAATCGCGCTGCCGACCACCGCGAACCGCTTGAAGGTGTAGCGGCCAAGGTCAGCCTTGGAGAACTTCTCCGCCAGCGCCTTGTGCGCCGGCGAAGCATCGCGCCGCATCTGGCGAGCCATGTCGTGCAGGGAATCGAGGCGGGACTCCGAGATTTCCCAACCCCGGCCCTTCTTCTTGAGCGCGGGGGCTTCGGCGGTGGCCGCCTCAGGGTTAAGAGCGAGGGTTTTGCGGGTGGTCATTTTGCCCTCAGAAAAGAAATGGAAAGACGGTCGGCATCGGAGAAGCCTTCGTCTGCAGGATTGTGCGGACTGCCGTCAAAAGACCAATACCTAAGCGTTGGATCAGCATCTCCAGCGGCGCGCACAGCGTCGGGCATCGGGGCGTCAAACCACCAAACACTCCGCTCCGACCAGTCGGCCAATTCACCGATCAGACCGTGTTTTTTGGCAATTGCCACCAAGGTTGTGATAGCGGCGCTCACCCCACGCTCCCCTCAAACGGAATCGCCCCTTCAAGCCCCTCCCCTTCAGGGGAGGGGTTGGGGTGGGGCATGTGGCGCGACACGCGACCAACAGCCGCCAACCGGATCACTTCCAGCACCCCCTCGGCATTGCGCATCACTTCGATGTTGCTGACCCGCACCACATGAAACCCGAACTGCGCCAGTTCATCGTCGCGCAGCCGATCCTTGCCCTCATCGTGCGTATCGCCGTCCACCTCGACGATCAGCGCCCGCGCCGGGCACATGAAATCGGCGATGAATGGACCGATCACTTCCTGACGGCGGAACTTCATTCCATCGAGCTGGCTGTTCGACAGGTTACGCCAAAGCCGTTTCTCCGGCTCGGTCGGGTTGCGGCGCATTTCCTTGGCACGTTGATGGAGCCATTCGATTTGCTGCTGCGACATGGGCCCCCCCCAAACCCCCCCCCCAAGGGGGGGGGGGGGTTTTGTGGAGACCTGTGGGGGGGGGGGCCGGAAGCCCACCACCCCA
>JAHDXX010000062.1 GCA_023384025.1 Sphingomonadaceae bacterium | reverse complement strand
GTCCCGCTCAGGCAGCGGGGAGCCATCAACGAGAGCGTTGGCGATCACGCTGGCGACATCGTCGGTCGGGTTCGCCCGCCGGTCGCGGGCGATCTGGGCGAAGTACTCCTCGAAGCTCTTGACCGCGCCCGCCACCAGCATGGTGACCTGCTCGGGCGTCATGTTGTCCATGCCGGTGCCGGAGAGGTCCTTGTCCTGCCCGCCGAACATCTGCTGGGTCAGCATCAGCATGCGCGGCTCGTCCTCCTCCGGCACGCCGAGGATCTGCATCACCACGTGCAGTGGATAGGGTGCGGAGACGAGCTTGCAGAAGTCAGCCTCCGGGCCACTGGCGATGAGCCGGTCGACCGTGCGGTGCGCGAGGTCGCGGATCTCGCCTTCGATCCGGGCGAGGTTGCGCGGCATGAACCAGTCCTGCGTCAGCTTGCGGTACTTGGGATGAACCGGCGCGTCGAACACCACCAGCGAATCGACCAGCATGTTGCTGCCCGTCGCCTTGCGGGAGAACTCGATCGCGGCGTTGAGGCTGAACACCACCGGACGCGGGTTGTTGAGGAAGGTCGCGTTGTCCTTGCTCATGCGCATCACGTCTTCGTGGCGGGTGACCAGCCAGAACGGGTCGAACAGGCCCTCGGTCTCCGGCACGATCCTCGCCACCGGGGTCTCGGCGCGCAGCCGGTCGAATGTGTCGAGCAGCGGGCCCCACGCGGCATAGCTGTGCGGATCGATAATGCTGCGCGCGACGTCGGTCGGGAGGATCGCTTCGGCCATCACACCGCCTCCGCCGCGGCCCGGGCGGCGTATTCGTCGCGCAGCTCGCGCTTGTACAGTTTGCCGTTCGCCTCGCGCGGCAGCTCGGGGCGGAAATCGAACAGGCGCGGCATCTTGATCCGCGAGAGCTGGGGGGCGAGGTATTCGCGCAGCTCCTGCTCCAGCGCCGGGCCGGCCCCATTCTCCACCAGGGCCATGTCCATCGGCTGGACCACCGCGACCACCTGTTCGCCGAGGTCCGGCTCGGGCGCGCCGATCACCGCTGCGTCCATCACCTTGGGGTGGGTGACCAGCAGGTTCTCGATCTCCTGCGGGTAGATGTTGACTCCCCCGGAGATGATCATGTGGCTCTTGCGGTCGGTCAGGTAGAGGAAGCCTTCCTCGTCGACATGGCCGATGTCGCCCAGCGTCATCCACCCCTTGGGATGCATGGCATCGGCGGTCTTGTCGGGGTCGTTGTGGTAGGTCGGCAGGATGTCGTTCTCGAAGTAGATCAGGCCGTCGGTGCCGGTCGGCACTTCCTCGCCATCGGGGCCGACAATGTGCAGCTTGCCGTGGATCGCCCGCCCGACAGTGCCGGGGTGGCTGAGCCAGTCGGGGCTGCGGACCATGGTCATGCCGATGCTTTCGGAGCCAGCGTAGTATTCGTTGACGATCGGCCCCCACCACTCGATCATCGCCTGCTTGACCGGCACCGGGCACGGCGCAGCGGCATGCAGGGCACGCTGGTGGCTGGAGAGATCGTATTTCGTCCGGACATCCTTATCGAGCTTGAGCATGCGCACGAAATGGGTCGGCACCCACTGGCTGTCGGTGACTTTGTACTTCTCGATCGTCTGCAGCGCGAATTCGGGGTCGAACTTCTCCATCACCACCACGGTCCCGCCGAGACGCTGCGCGGTGGAGCACCATCCGATCGGCGCGGCGTGATAGAGCGGCGCAGGCGAGAGATAGACCATACTGCCGTCCGTCGGCATCCCGGCGCCCATGACCGCGAGGCCAAGCAGGGGGTTGGTGGCAAGGACATCGGGATCGGCGGGCGGAGCGGGACGGACGCCCTTGGGCCGCCCGGTCGTGCCGGAGGAATAGAGCATGATCAGGCCCGGCGCCTGGTCGGCGATCGGTTCGACCGGGAACGACGCCAACGCCGCTTCGAGGTCGTCGGTACCGCCCGAGCCGACCACCAGCGTCGGCAGCGTGACGCCTTCGCCCGGCAAGGCTGCAAGGATGTCGGCGAACTTGGTCGTGCTGATCAGCAGCCTGGCTTCGCTGTCCTTGAGGATATAGGCGATTTCCGGTGCAGTCAGGCGGGTGGAGACGGGCACCAGCATGGTCCCCGCCCGCTGCGAGCCCCACACCAGCTGCAGGTACCAGCCATTGTTCTCCATCAGCACGGCGAAGGCATCGTTCGGCCCAAGGCCATGTGCGCGCAACAGGTGGGCGAAGCGGTTGGCGGTCCGGTCCATCTCGCCATAGGTCACCACCTCGCCGCTGGCAGCCATCACAATGGCGGGGTGGTCTGGCCGGGTCTGCGCATGGGTAATCGGATGCATTGCTTGCTGGTCTCTCCGCTCGCGGTGCTCAGTCGCACCATCTTGTTGCGATTCGAAACCTAACGCACGCGCACCTCTCGGCAAGAAAAAAGGGCCACCGGATCACGGCAGCCCTTGTCGAATTCGTCAGATCTGGCGGAGCTTATTCGGCGCCGCCCTGCCCGCCGCTGCCGGTGGCCAGCGCGAAGGCCTGATGTGCTTCGCTTTCGACCATGTAGGGGACCGGGTTCACAGCCGCACCGGCGATGCGGACTTCGTAATGCAGGTGCGGGCCGGTCGAACGACCGGTCGAGCCGACGTAGCCGATGATTTCGCCCTTCTTCACCCGCTCGCCTTCGGCAACCGCGAGGCGCGAGAGGTGGGCATAGCGGGTCTGCATTTCACCGCCATGCTCGATCGAGATGTAGAGGCCGTAGCTGCTGAACCAGTCCGCGCGGCTGACGATGCCATCAGCGGTAGCATAGACCGGCGTGCCGGTCGGCGCAGCGAGGTCAATCCCCTGATGGTTGCGGCGGCCGCCGAGCACAGGGTGGTTGCGCATGCCGAAATTGCTCGACATGCGGGCATCTTCCAGCGGCATGCGCGAGGGGATCGAAACACCGGTAATCGGGCCAGGCACGCCGGTCGTCTGGTCGCTGTCCGACCCGTCAAGCGCGCGCCATTGCGAAAACAGCTGGCGGAACTGGGCATCGCCCGACAGGGCACCGGGCTTGTTTTCCTGCACCGGCGCGGTCACGTCGGCGGCAGCGGCACTGGTATTGGCAAGAGCAGGCTGGGCGGCAAGGGCAAGCGGCGCGAGGCCGAATGCGATGACCAGTCGGCCCAGTCGTGCAAAAAGGGTGTTTGCGACCAAGGTTCTTATCCGTCCTTTGCAGGCAGCGCCCCCGCTGCCGACCCCGTTTCGTGTGCCCTCTCAAACGGTGACACTGCGATTGCATTTCTTCGTTTCATCGCCCTGCCGGAACCAGCCGGAGATTGATGCGTTGGGGGGTTGTGCAGGTTCAGGATGATTGCGCAAGGTCGGCGTAGAAACCGCGCGACAAACCGGCTGCAAGACGCGCCGAGTCGTTGAACGGCGGCTTAACGGCGCCTTTGAAGTACCGCTTCACCAGCGCTTTCCAGTGGTTTTCAGGCGATTCACCGTGTGCCGCGCACCATGCGACAAAGTGCTTGGTGCCGATGGCGACATGACGGATTTCGTCGTCAAGGATTCGTTGCAGGATGCCTGCGCCGTTTGCGTCGCCCTGTACCCTCACCCGTTCAAGCGTGGCCGGGGTGACATCGAGCCCGCGCGCTTCCAGTACCATCGGCACCACCGCCAGCCGTGCCGCGACATCGTGCGCGGTCGCCGCGGCCGCCTCCCACAACCCGCCGTGGGCAGGCAGCGCCCCGTATTGACTGCCGAGGCTGGCGAGCTTGCGGTCCAGCAAGGCGAAATGCATCGCTTCGTCAGCCGCGACGGCAAGGAAGTCCGACACGAATTCCGGCCCCATCTCCCCGCCGAAGCGCCCGGCCATGTCGAGTGCGAGGTCGATCGCGACAAACTCGATGTGGGCGAGCGCATGCCACAATGCGATCCGGCCCCGCTCCGACCCGCCCTTGCCGCGCTTGGGCATCTGCGCCGGGGGCAGCAACGCGGGCCGATCAGGACGTGCCGGCTCGTCCGGTATGGCAAGATCGAATGCGAACGCGAGGCGGCCCTGCCGCCAGTCACGCGCCAGTGCGCGCGTGGCCATGACCTTGGCCCGCGGCTCTGCGCTCAGCAGCGCGGCACGGATGGCGTGGGCAAGACTTGGCAAGGCGAACCCGGTCAGAGCGCGCGGGCGGCGGCCAGCACCTCTTCGGCGTGACCCTTGACCTTCACCTTGTCCCACACCTGGGCGATGCGCCCCTCGGCATCGACCAGCAGCGTGGTGCGGACCATGCCCATGTAGGTGCGCCCGTACATGCTCTTCTCCGTCCACACGCCAAGCGCGTCGGACAGGCCGCCGGTCTCGGCATCGGTCGCGAGCGGCACGGTCAGACCATGCTTGTCGATGAACTTGCGGTGCTTGGCCGGCGGATCCTTGCTTACCCCCAGCACAGCGACCCCGGCAGCGTCGAAATCGCCCTTCAGCGCGGAGAAATCCTTCGCTTCGCTGGTACAGCCCGGGGTGTCGTCCTTGGGATAGAAGAACAGCACCAGCTTGCTGCCACGATAGTCGGACGGTTTCACGCTGCCGCCTTCCGGCGTTTCCATCGCGATGTCGGGGAGCATGTCGCCCGCGCCGGGAACCTGGTTCATCAATGCATCTCCAGTTCGGTGTCAAAATGGCGCTGCCATTCACGCGCCACCCCATGCCGTGCGAGGGTGCAGGCGCGCAAGAGCGCATCGGCTCTGTCGTGCCCGCAAGCCCGGGCCAGCACCGTGTCGGCCGGGGCGGGGGGCATGGCGAGGTCCGGCGCGAGCAGCCGCGTGGCGACCAGCATGCGGGTCAGCAGGTCGTGCGCCGTGCGCAGCCCGGGATCGAGCAGCCCCGCTTCGACCAGCCCGTCAACCGCCAGCCCCAGATCAGGGGAAAAGGCCCGTCGTTCGCGCAGTTGCAGGTAATGGACGAGGAACTCGAGGTCGACCAGCGCGCCGCGCAGCAGCTTGGCATCGAGCGGCCCGCGCGGCGGCTTGTTCGCCGCCATGTCCGCCCGCATCTTGAGCACGTCAGCGCGCAGGGAATCGGGATCGCGTTCGCGCATCAGCACGGCGTCGATCGCCGCTTCGACCTGCGCCCGGCTCGCATCACTGCCAACCAGCACCCGCGCGCGGGTCAGCGCCATGTGTTCCCAGGTCCAGGCATCCTCGCGCTGGTAGCGGGCGAAGCTCTCGACACTGGCGGCAAGCGGGCCCTGTGTGCCCTGCGGCCGCAGCCGGGTATCGACCTCGTAGAGCGCACCCTGCGCAGTCGGCACGCTCAGCGCCGCGCTGACGCGCTGGGCCAGACGGTTGAAATAGAGCGTCGCGCCGAGGGGCCGCCGCCCGTCCGACTCCGCGTCGTGCGAGCCGGAAAAGAGGTAGACGATATCGAGATCGGAGGCATGGGTCAGCAGCCCGCCACCCAGACGCCCGAACCCCAGCACCACCAGCTCGCTGCCTGCAATAACCCCATGGTCGCGGGCAAACTCCTGCGCCGCAGCCTCGCCTGCCAGTTGCAGAGCTGCCTCCGCGCAACGCGACAGGGCGCGGGCAATGTCGAGCGGATCGTGCGCTGCCTCGATCAACTGCACGCCAAGCGCAAACCGCGCCTCGCCCGTCACCAGCCGGATGCGGTCGAGCAATTGCTCGTAGCCCTCGTCGCGCTCGGTCCGGGCCATTTTCGTCTTCAGTTCGCCGGTCGCTCCGGGCAGGTCGAAGGCGCTCTGGTCGATCAGCGTATCGAGCAGGTCAGGCCGCCGGCCCAGTTCCTCTGCGAGCGGCGGGGCGAGGGTGAGGATCCGGACAAGCTGGTCGAGCAGGCCGGGCCGGGCCTCGAGCAGGCGGAACAGGTTGATCGCGCTCGACGCGCGCTCCAGCACATGCTCCCACCGGAGCAGGGCCTGTTCCGGCTGGGGCGCCTCGGCAAAGGCTTGGAGCAGGCGCGGCAGGAGGTCCGCGAAAGCGGCCTGCGCCGAAGGACTGCGCAAGGCGCGGATATGCCCGTCCTGCCAGCCATCGATCCGCTGCGCCAGTTTTGCAGGATCGGCATAGCCAAGTTCGGCAAGGCGGGCTGGCAGCGATCCGGTTGCCGGCAGATGGACAGCGCGCTGCTCGGCCGCGATCAGGCGGTCGAAGCGCCCGGCGACCCGCACGGTCACGGCAGCAAGGTTGGCGAGCAGGGCGGCCCCGTCGGCCAGCCCGTCGAGCCGGGCCACCCGGTCGAGCGCCTCGCTGCCGGGCAGGGTGTGGGTCTGCTGGTCCTCGACCATCTGCAGCCGGTGCTCGACCGTGCGCAGCCGGTCGTAGCTCTCGCCGAGCACTGCGGCATCCTCACCCGAAACCAGCCCGGCACTGGCGAGCGCATCGAGCGTGGCGCGGACCCCGCGCAGCCGCAGCGAGGGGTCACGCCCGCCATGGATCAGCTGGTGCGTCTGGGCAAAGAATTCGACCTCGCGGATGCCGCCGCGCCCCTGCTTGAGGTTGTAGCCCGACTGCGGCTCGAGCGGGCCGCTGTAGGTCTCGCGAATGCGTGCGGTCAGCCGCCCGATTTCCTCGATCGCGCCGAAATCGAGGCTGCGGCGCCACACGAACGGGCGGATCGCGGCGAGGAAAGCCTCGCCCGCCGCAATGTCGCCCGCGCAGGCCCGCGCACGGATGAACGCAGCGCGTTCCCACGCCAGTGCCGAGCTTTCGTAGTGCGACAGCGCGGCATTGCACGAAATCGCCAGCGGGCTGACTTCGGACGCCGGACGCAGGCGCAGGTCGACCCGGAAGACGTAGCCCTCGGCCGTGCTTTCGGCGAGCGTGCGGACCACTTCGCGGGCATAGCGCTGGGCAGCCTCGCCCGGCTCGTCGCGCTCGCGCCGGGGCAGGGTTTCAGGGTCATAAAGCAGGATCGGGTCGATATCGGAACTGTAGTTGAGCTCGCCCGCACCATGCTTGCCCAGCGCCAGCGCGATGAAGCCGCGCGCGTCTTCGCCGGTCCGGCGCATGATGGCATCGCGGATCGCGGCATCGAGCGCGCGGTCGGCAAGGGCAGTCAGCTCGGCGGTGACCCGGGCGAGCGGGAAAGCCCCCGCAAGGTCGCCGATCGCCAGCACCAGGGCAACCCCCAGCCGCTCGCGCCGCAACGCCACGCCGACATCCTCGATTCCTTCGCCTGAAGCCCTGGCACGCTCCAGCGCAGCCTCGCCCTCTCCGGCCGAGAGCAGCTCGGCAAGATCGGGGCGCCGCTCCAGCGCCATGGCGAGGAACGGCGCATGGGCGCGGGCACGGTCTAACGCGGCGGTCCAGTCGCAGGGCATGGCCCGTCCCTGCCGCGCGAACGGGCACGACGCAAGCCCGCTGGCCTTGCAGCGCAGCCCCGGCTCTGCGAAGAGTGCTGTCATCAGAACAGTTCAAGCGACAAGAAATCCAGCGATGATCCGTTTCGCCTTCGTGGCCGCCACTGCCGTGGCGCTGGCCGCCTGCGCCTCCGGTGCCGACAACGGCACACTCGATATCCCCGCAGTCGAACCGGGCGACCTGTCACAGGCGACCATGGTCGACATTACCCGTGAGCTGAGCACCGACGCGTTCGAGGGCCGCGCGCCCGGCACCGTGGGCGAGGAAAAGACCGTCGCCCTGCTGACCGAGCGGTTCAAGGCGGCCGGGCTGGAACCGGGCAACAACGGCAGCTGGGTGCAGAAAGTACCACTGGTCGAGATAACCGGGCGCGACTACGCTCCGCTCAGCATCAAGGGCAAGGGCGTCGACCTCGAGTTCCAGTACCAGACGGACTGGGTCGGAGTGACCTATCGCGAGGACGCCAAGACCGACCTTAAGGACAGCGAGCTGGTGTTCGTCGGCTATGGCATCGTCGCCCCCGAACGCGGCTGGAACGACTACGCCGGGCTCGACATGAAGGGCAAGACTGCGGTCATCCTGGTCAACGATCCCGACTTCTCCACCGAAGGCCTGGAAGGGCCGTTCGGCGGCAAGGCGATGACCTATTACGGGCGCTGGACCTACAAGTACGAGGAAGCCGCGCGGCAGGGCGCAGCGGGTGCGATCATCGTGCACGACACCGCCCCCGCCGCCTATGGCTGGAACGTGGTCGAATCGAGCTGGTCGGGCCCGCAGGCCTATGCCCAGCGGGGCGAAAACGCGCCGCCGCTGACTCAGATGAACGGCTGGGTGCAGAAAGGCGTCGCCGAACAGATCGCCAACGCAGCGGGCAAGGACCTTGCCACGCTGTCAGCCGCAGCGACGAAGAAGGGGTTCAAGGCCGTGCCACTCGGCCTGACCGTTTCGACCAGCTTCGCCAGCGACATCCGCAAGTTCGAATCGCAGAACGTGATCGGCGTGCTGCGCGGCAAGACCCGGCCGGACCAATACGTGATCCACACCGCGCACTGGGACCACCTGGGCCGCTGCTCGCCTGCACCCGATGGCGATGACATCTGCAACGGCGCGGTCGACAATGCCACCGGCACCGCGGCACTGGTCGCGCTCGCCGAAGCCCATGCCAAGGCCGACGCACCCGACCGCAGCCTGGTGTTCCTTGCCGTCACGGCAGAGGAATCGGGCCTGCTCGGCGCGCATTACTATGCCGAGAACCCGGTGTTCCCGCTCGCCCAGACGGTCGGCGGCATCAACATGGACGCTTTCCTCGTCGGCGGGAAATCGAAGGACGTGACCGCGGTCGGCCTCGGCAAGTCGCAGCTCGACGCCTATCTCGAGAATGCCCTCGGCGCCGACGGGCGCGTGGTCACGCCGGACCCGAACCCCGAAGCGGGCTACTACTACCGTTCCGACCACTTTGCCTTCGCCAAGCGCGGGGTGCCGTTCCTCTATGTCGACGGCGGCGAAGATCTGGTCGAGGGTGGGCGTGAAGCCGGGGCGGCGCTGGCAGCCGAATACCGCGAAAAGCGCTACCATGGCCCCAAGGACGAGTTCGACGAGAACTGGGACTGGTCGGGCGTGATGGCTGACCTGCAGCTGTTCTACCGCATCGGCCGGATGCTGGCCAACAGCACGAGCTGGCCCAACTGGAACGACGGGGACGAGTTCCGCGCCATCCGCGACGAAAGCTGCGCAGGCGGTGCGGGCTGCGGCGGCTGATCAATCGGGCGAGTACAGCAGGCCGAGACGCTCCGCCTGTGCGGCAAGGCGCTTGTCGCGAGTCCAGAGAGGCAGGCGGAAGCTAGAGCACGATGCCAGCAGGTGTGCATCGACGTAGCCAATACCCGTCCCTCCCAAGGATGCTTCTAGAACATACTGCAAGGCGTCGTCGTGAGAAACGATGCGGGCTTGCGGAAGTGCGTTGAGCGTTTCGATCACCGCTGACCGATCTGACGGATTACCCAGCGCAAGCTCACCTGTGACATATCCGTGCTGACGTATGCGACTTGCGGCGATTGCGGACGAAAGTAGCGGCAACGGACTGCGGAAATGGTCGGCCCAGATCGATGTGTCGACAATCACGGGAAGGGTCGCTCGCGAGGCGCGGGTTCGAAGTCCGGCATGGTACCGCCCATCTCGATCAACCGGCGCCCCGCCTCGCGTTGAATCAACTCCGAGAGCGCTTTTTCAAGCAAGAGATCGCGATCATCAATTCCGGACATCTTGTGAGCTTTTGCCCAAAGCTCCTCGAGCGGCAGCGGTGCATGGGCGGGAGCTCGCGTCCTTTCGTCAGCGATTCTTGCGAATCGCACTTTCTTTTCGGCAAGATCGACGCTTTCCACCTTCCACCCAGCCTCGCGCCAAGCGCGTGACTGGCTGTGATTTCCGCTCTTTGTGTTGCCCCACCATTCGCGATATTCGTACGCACTTTGCGGCAAGGGTCGATGAAGCAGGTTTTCAATTTCGGAAAAGCTGGCCAACCATACCTGCCTATCAAGCTCGATGAGATGGCGCTCAAGAGGTTCGTATACGCCCATGACTAATCTCCGACATAACGTAACTAATTATCAACTTAGTTTTTTGCGATGTCAATAACTAATTATCGAATGCCGCCCGAGTGGGCGCCGCAGCGTTGGCTGTGGATCGGTTTCCCGCACGATGCGGAGGAGTGGCCCAGCTATCTCGCCCGCGCGCAGGAGCAGATCGCCGCATTCGCCAATGCAGTGGCCGACAGCGGGCAGGAGGTGCGCCTGCTGGTGCGCGACAAAGCGAACGAGGCGCGCGCGCGGGCACTCTGTTCGGCTGCGGTCACGCTCGAGCGGCGGGTCTACGGCGATGTCTGGCTGCGCGACACCGGGCCGCTGGTACGCGCGGACGGGTCAGCCTTGCGGTGCCGGTTCAACGGCTGGGGCGGCAAGTACCTGATGGACGGGGACCAGACCATAGGCGCGGAGCTGGCGCGCGATGCCGGGCTGCCGGTGGCCCACGGCGACTGGGTGCTGGAAGGCGGCGCGCTAGACGGCGATGGCACCGGGCTGGTCGCCACGACCGAACAATGCCTGCTCAATCCGAACCGCAACCCGCACCTGTCGCGCGACGAGATCGAAGCGCGGCTAGCGCGCGATCTCGGCTTTACCCGGGTGCTGTGGCTGGGTGACGGGCTGATCAACGACCACACCGACGGGCACGTTGACAATCTCGCCCGGTTCGTTGCGCCCAATGTGCTCGCCCTGCCGCGTGCAACCGGGGCAGGCGATCCCAACGCCGCGATCTATGCCGATGCCAGGGCGCGGGCCGAGGCGGCGGGGATAACGGTCGCCGAAATCCCATCGCCCGGGCTGATCGAGCGAGACGGGCGGGTCGAACCGGCGAGCTATGCGAATTTCGCGATCACAACGCACCTCGTGGTGGTCCCGACCTTCGACAGCCCGCACGATGCCGATGGAGTAGCGGCGATTGCCGCATTGTTCCCCGACAGGGCGACCGTAGGCCTGCCCGCCGACGCAGTGCTGGCGGGCGGCGGCGGCTTCCACTGCGCCAGCCAACAGATGCCGATGCTTTAGCGGTTCGTTTACCTGTCAGGGCGCAAGGCTTGTCCCATGCAGCGCGTCCTGACCCTTGTCCTGACCACGAGTGCCCCCGACTGGGTCGAAATCGTGCGTCCGTGGCTGGTCATCGGATGCGGCGTGGCGCTCGTGCTGGCGCGCAACCCCTTCCCGCTCTGAATCAGAACAGCCGCAGCACCGCCGCGAGCGCGGCTCCGCCCAGCACCACGCCGACAAAGGCGCGCCACACCGGGTCGCTCACCCGGCCTGACGCCCGCGCGCCGAGCCAGTTGCCCACCAGCACGGTGGGGAACAGGGCAGCCGCGAACAGGGCAAGCTCGAGCCGGACGACGCCGAGCGCTGCGCCCGAGACGATCCCGGCAAATCCGGCCATGGTGAACACCAGCATCATCGATGCCTTGGCGGTCTCGCGTGGCAAGTGACGCCCGACATAATATGGCACCACCGGCGGGCCGGGCATGCCGGCGTACCCGGTCATCAGCCCGCTCAGCACGCCGACCCCTCCGGTTACCAACCGCGTGGGCGTGGCAGCGCCTCTCGGTGGCATCAGCACGGCGACAAAGGCCGACAGGGCGATCAACGCGATCAGCAGCCGCGCAATGGCAGGTGTGGTCAGTGACAAGGCATAGAGCCCGAGCGGGGTCGCCAGCAGCACCAGCGCGCCAAGAGTCCAGGCGGTCTTCTCGGAATCGCGCGCAAGGCGGCGCACTTCGCTGAGGCCGATGAACAGCGACAGGAAGTTGGCCGTGACCACCGCCTCGACCGGGGGCAGGGCCAGCGCCAGCACCGGCACCAGCAGGATCGCCATGCCGAACCCGGTCAGCCCGCGCACAAAGGCGGAGCCGAGCGTGGCCACGAGAGCTATAGCGATTTGCAGCGCAGTGAAGCTATCGAACACCCTCTACTCCCGTTCGCATCGAGCGAAGTCGAGATGCCGCGCTCCCGTGTCTCGACTTCGCTCGACACGAACGGAAGTCCGCTTTCACCTCAAGTCAGGCGGTGTTGCCTCGGCGCGAAACATGGCCATCGCTTCGTCGAGCGTCATCACCTTCTGGTGTTCGGCGCCCAGGGTGCGGACCGCAACCTTGCCCTCTTCCGCCTCGCGCTTGCCGACCACCAGCAGGTGCGGAACCTTGGCAAGGCTGTGTTCGCGCACCTTGTAGTTGATCTTCTCGTTCCGGAGATCGGTTTCGACGCGGATGCCGGCAGCCTTGAGCTGCGCTTCGACTTCGCGGGCATAGTCGTCAGCGTCCGAAACGATCGTAGCGACCACCGCCTGCACGGGGGCAAGCCAGGCGGGAAGTCGCCCGGCGAAGTGCTCGATCAGGATACCGATGAAGCGCTCATACGAACCGAAGATCGCGCGGTGGAGCATCACCGGGCGGTGCTTCTCGCCATCCTCGCCGATGTAGTGCGCATCGAGCCGTTCGGGCAGTACGCGGTCGGACTGGATCGTGCCGACCTGCCAGGTGCGCCCGATCGCGTCGGTCAGGTGCCACTCGAGCTTGGGAGCATAGAACGCACCCTCGCCCGGCAGTTCCTCGCATGCGAGTCCATTGGCGGCGACCGCATCGCGCAGTTCCTGCTCGGCCTTGTCCCAGTCGGCATCGCTCCCGAAGCGCTTCTCCGGGCGCAAGGCGAGCTTGATGTCATAGGTGAAGCCGAAGTCGCGATAGACCTCATCGGCGAGCGCGATGAAGGCCTGCACTTCGCTGACCACCTGCCCCTCGGTGCAGAAGATGTGCGCGTCGTCCTGTGTGAACTGGCGCACGCGCATCAGCCCGTGGAGCGCGCCGTGTGGCTCGTTGCGGTGGCAGCAGCCCATTTCGCCGAGGCGGATGGGCAAGTCGCGGTAGGAGGTGATCCCCTGCTTGAAGACCATGACGTGTGCCGGGCAGTTCATCGGCTTGATCGCCATCCACGCGGCATCGTCGGCGACCTTGGGCCCCGTACGTTCTTGGGCGACGCCCGACTCCTCGTCGACATCGGGAACGATGTCGGGGACGGCGAACATGTTCTGGGCATACTTCCCCCAGTGGCCCGACTGGGTCCACTGGCGCACGTCCATCAACTGCGGGGTCTTGATCTCGCGGTAGCCCGCGCCGTCCATCTTGCGGCGCATATAGGCCTCGAGCTCGCGCCAGATGCGGTAGCCCTTGGGGTGCCAGAAGACGCTCCCGTGGGCTTCTTCCTGCAAGTGGAACAGGTCCATCTCGCGCCCCAGCTTGCGGTGATCGCGCTTGGCCGCTTCTTCCAGCCGGTGGAGATGAGCGTCGAGCTGCTTCTTGTTGAGCCAGCCGGTGCCGTAGATTCGCGTGAGCTGCGCATTGTTCTGGTCGCCGCGCCAGTAAGCGCCCGCGACGCGCATCAGCTTGAACGCCTGCGGGTCGAGCTTGCCGGTGCTCGGCAGGTGCGGGCCGCGGCACATGTCGAGCCAGTCGTTGCCGGACCAGTAGACCGTCAGCTCCTCGTGCTCGGGCAGTTCCCTGGCCCATTCGGCCTTGAACACCTCGCCTTCGGCGCTCCACTTGTCGATCAGCGCCTGACGGCTCCACACTTCGCGGCGGAGCGGCTTGTCAGCCTTGATGATCGCGCGCATCGCTTCCTCGATCGCAGGCAGGTCATCCATGCTGAACGGATCGCGGCCTTCGGGCGCCTTCACGTCGTAGTAGAACCCGTCGTCAGTCGCCGGGCCGAAGGTGATCTGCGTGCCGGGCCAGAGCGCCTGCACTGCCTCGGCCAGGACATGCGCGTAGTCGTGTCGGGCCAATTCCAGCGCCTCGGCCTCGTCGCGCGCGGTGACGAGCGCAAGCTGAGCATCGCCTTCAAACGGGCGGGTGAGGTCGCGCAGTTCGCCGTCAACCCGTGCGGCAATCGCCGCCTTGGCCAGGCCCGGACCGATCGCCGCCGCCACGTCGAGCGGGGTCGAGCCCTGCGGCATCTCGCGCACCGAGCCATCGGGCAGGCTGATCTTGAGCAGTTCCGTCATCGTATCCGTCCGTTCGTTCCGCGCGCGGCACCTAGAGCCTCGCCCGTTGCCGGGCGCAATGGCACAAGGGCGCGCGCGCTTGAAGCGGCGTTTTCGCATCAAACCGGTTTCGGGAGGAAACGCCAGCCACCCGAACCCGGGTGGCGGCGACAGCGCTAGCGCGCGACCGACCGCCCCGGGATCGCCGGGGTAGTGGTGGTAGTCACACGGGTATCGTTCCGCTGCATGCGCGCGAGATAGCGCAGGGTGGTTAACGCTTCAACCCTTGCGGCTCGTGTGTCGCCCAGACCTCCCGCCAGTGAACCAGAATTACCCCTCGAACCGGTTGCTGCCCACTGCGCTGGCCATGCGGTGGGTGGTGGCGAGCCGGGTCGAGCGTTCGCGTACACCCGCCAGCATGCGCCATTCGCAGGCAGCATGGCCAGGCGTCAGCTCGACCGCCATGTAACCGCGTCGGCTGGTCTCGGTCCATGCGAGCTGCGGGTTCTTCGCCA
>JAHDXX010000061.1:2143-14427 GCA_023384025.1 Sphingomonadaceae bacterium | reverse complement strand
GACCCCGTCGACCGCCGCGACGGGCGTGGACCGGGCATATTCCGCGACGGAAGCCACGAAGTCGAATTCGCACCGCGACAGGCAGCGCAGGAAGCCGGGGCGGTCGGCAAAGCGGAAAAAACCGCTCAGCACGCGCGAATCGCCCGTCAGCTGTTCGCCCCCGTCCCCGGTGTGGATCGAAGCGACCATGCCATCCGCGATCCCGACTACGCCCCAGCGGTACTGGTCCGACACCGGACCGACCGACACGCACTGCGCCGGCAGTTCGGCGGGCAGCGTCAGCAGGGTGTCGCCATGCATGATGTCGATCGGCCCTTCGAGCCCCATTTCAAGGATTGCCTGGAACACCGAGAGGCCAAGCGAACGGCGCGGGTCGAGCGCCAGCCGGGTTACGCCCCGCTCACCGAGCAGGCGCGCGAGCGCCGGGTCCGGCTCGAAGTCGTTCGGGAGTGACAGCCAGACCGGACCGCTGGCCGAGAGCCGGTCGAGCTGGTGCTGCAACAGCACCGCCGGACCAACCGGCAGGAACGCGGGCGGCAACCGCCCGAATTCGGCCTGCATTTCCTCGCCGACATAAGTGCCCGACGTGATGAGCGTGGCATGGTTCAAGCTATGGCTCATGCGGAAGCCCCCTGTGCCGGGGCGGACAGGCCGAACAGCTGCTCGATCTCGTCCAGGGCAAGCGCGGCGAACGCGGACGGACGCAGGCTGCGCCCGTGGACATAGAAGCCCCCCGGCCCGCACCACGGCTTGCCGATGTGCAGTTCGTCAAAGCAGACGCCGTGCCGGTCGAGCCACTCCACCAGCGGCGCAACGGTGTGGCGGGTGATCAGCCCGGTGTTCGCAGAATAGGTGCGCATGTTGCGTGCGCTGTAGACGACAATCCGCGCACCGCAACGATGCAGGTGGTTGACCCGCTCGATCACGTCGAGCCGTGGCAAGCGCGACGGATAGTCCCGCGAAGGGTCATCAAAGGTCAGCGTACCGTCAACGTCGAGTATGATCCGCACGTTCGCTCCTGCCGCGCCAGCACCGGATGATTCGTCTGCACGCGCGCGCCCAGCTAGCGGACCGGGTGCCCGGTGCCTAGGGTCAGGGGCAGCGATGTGCGCCATCAACCTGCTTGACATTGCCATGGGCCGCCACGATTGCTGCGCGCGATGAGCAGCAAAGCCGATATCAAGCGGGCAGGTGCGGTGCCACCGGTGTCCGACCATGTGCTCGGTCTGCCGTCACTCATCCTGTTCGCCCTGTTCATGGTGCTGGTCGCGCTTCTGGGTGGCAGTTCCCGCCCCGATCCGACCCAGATCGTGATCCTGCGCCCGGCCATTGCTCTCCTGCTGGTGCCGTTGTTCTACATGATGTCGCGCGAGGCGCTGGCGCGCGGGCGTGCGCCGCTGTTCCTGCTGCTGGCCCTGGCCCTGGTGATGGCCCTGCAGACGGTGCCTTTGCCGCCGTCCGTCTGGCACGCGCTGCCCGGGCGCGAACCGGTTGTCGCGCTGGACCGGGCACTCGGCTGGGACGAGGCATGGCGGCCGCTGTCGCTGGTTCCCGGGCGCACGTTCAATGCGCTCGCCAGCCTTGCAGTACCGCTTGCCGCCTGCCTCATGGCGCTCGTGCTGCGGCTGGACCGGGCAACGCTGTTGTGGGCAGTGTTCGCACTCGGGGTGACCAGCGCGGCAATCGGGCTGTTGCAGGTCTCCGGGCTCAACTTCCTCTACCTCTACGAGTTCGCCAGTGTCGGTTCGGCCAGCGGGCTGTTTGCCAACCGCAACCACGGCGCCACACTCGCCTTGCTCACTGTCCTGACCGCGGCCTATCTCCGGTTCGGTTCCCCGGCGGGGCGCGAAGGCGGCGGCCGGGGAATCATCCTGATGGGGGGTGCGGCAATCGCCGTGCTCAGCACGCTGGTCAGCGGCTCGCGGGCTGGCCTCGCGGGCCTGGTGGCGGTTCTGGTCCTGTTTCTGGCGATGGGCCTTGCCGCTGGTGGCGGTGCGCGGGGGCATGGGCGCAGCGGAGGCTGGCTGGGCAATCCCCGTACCCGGCTGATGCTGGCGGGTGCGGCGGTGCTGCTTTCGCTCGTCGCGGTCGTTTTCCTGTTTGCCCTGTTCGACGCCATTCCCGCGCTCGACCGCATTGCGCAGAAGGGCCTGGGCGACGAAATGCGGATCCAGCTGTGGCCGGTGGTGGCAGAAATGGTCCGCACCTATTCCTGGGCCGGCATCGGGTTCGGCGCGTTCGAGGAGGCCTATCACATCCACGAACCGGTCGCCCTGATGGCGCCGCTCTATGTCAACCAGGCGCACAACGACCTTGCCCAGTTCGTGATCGAAGGCGGCGCAGCCGGCCTTGTGATCGTCGTGGCGGCGGCCGTGTGGATCGGGCGCACCGCGCTGCGCGGGATCGGCGGTCCCAATGCGGCGGCCGGGGCACTGTTCTGGTTCGGGGTCGTGCTTGTGCTCGCCGCCGCCAGTGCGGTTGACTACCCCCTGCGCACGCCGCTGATGCAGCTTGTCGCGATGTTCCTGCTGCTCGCCTTTGCTGCCGGACCTGCGGTTATCGCGGATGACGGGAATCGTGCTGGGGGTGTCGCTCGTTAAGTGGTTTGCAATCGCCTGCCTTATCGTTAAAGCCCCGCCCAACAGCAATTCCATCGGAAGGCCAGACCTTGCACTTGGGAAAACTCCTGCTCTCTGTGGTTCTCGCAATCGGCCTCGCCGGATGCGTCCGCGACCGTACCGTGGCGGCATCGCCCGATGTGGAGCTGGCAAACCTGACCGAGCTGCCGGTGCCCGAGGGGTTGGGCGTCTACCGGATCGGGCCGCAGCAGCTGCTCACGATTTCTGTCGCCAATGCCCCGATGCTCACCGGCGCGTTCCTGACTGACGAGAATGGCAACCTGCCTTATCCTCTGGTCGGCAGCATCGAGACAGCCGGCCTGACGCCTGCTCAGGCAGCCGAACGGATCGCAAGCCGCCTTGCCGGGCGCTACGTGGTAAATCCGCAGGTCACTGTCCGTCCGGACAATGTCCCCGAAGCGACTGTCTCGGTTGGCGGAGAAGTGGAGCGACCGGGTGCCTACCCGTCGCAGACCGCGACCACGCTGTTGCGGGCGATCAACCTGTCGGGCGGGTTGACCGATTTTTCGAAGTCCGATGACGTGCTGATCCTGCGTACAGTGGGCGGCCAGCGTTATGTCGGCGTGTACAATCTGGCGGCGATCCAGCGGGGCAACTACAATGACCCCCCGGTCTATTCCGAAGACATCATCATGGTCGGTGACTCGCAGTTCCGGCGCTCGCTGCAGAGTATCATCCAGGTGCTTCCGCTGCTGACGACCAGTGCGATCCTTCTAGACCGCACGTCCAACTGACAGACAGGCGACAATGGCAGAGCAAAGCGACACCACGGTTCCGCAGGCAAGCGGACAAGCCGAGTTCTTCCACGTGGAGAACCCGTTCTATTACGAGCTTGAACGGCTGTGGCTGCAGACCGTCAACTTGCGCTACTGGCTGCTCGGCCTGCTGGCGCTGGGGCTGCTCGGCGGCCTCGTGGTCACACTGCTGTCGACCGAGCGCTATCGCGCTGCCGCCCGGATCGAGATCGCGCCGTCCGTTCCCTCGGCGACCGGCACCGAGCTGCTCGAGCCAGAAGCCTGGGCGCGCGACCGGCAGTACTACGAAACGCAATATGCCCTGCTCGAATCCCGCTCGCTCGCGCAGCGGGTGATTGACGAAGGCAACCTTGCCCGCGACCGCGAATTCCTCGCCGCAGGCGGCATGGGCGACGGTTCATCGGCAACGCCGCGCGCGCTGATCCGCAACCTGCTCAACAATGTCGAGATCGAGCCGGTGGTCGATTCGAACCTGGTCGACGTGCAGTTCACCAGTTCCGATCCGGAAGTCTCGGCGAAAGTCGCCAACATCTGGGCGGAACAGTTTGTCGCGACCAATTTCGAGAAGCAGTTCGGCGCCAACATCGAAGCGCGCAAGTTCCTGGAAGACCAGATCGAAGAGCTGCGCGTGCGCCTCGCCACCTCGGAAAGCGCGCTGATCGATTATGCCAATGCCAACGAGATCGTGATCATCGAATCCGGTGGCGACGGCAGCGCAACCGAAACCGCCGAGCAGACCCTGGCCGGGGCCGAGCTGTCCTCGCTCAACCAGGCGCTTACCGCAGCCACCGCCAAGCGGATCTCTGCCGAGGCCGCGCTCCGCGCCGGCACGCGCGATCCGGGCGGCCAGGCAACAGCGGCTTCGCTGCGCACCCGGCTGGCCGAAAACCGCGCCCAGCTGGCCGACCTGTCGACCAATTTCGGCCCCGACTATCCGCTGATCAAGTCGAAGCAGGCGGAAATCGATGCGCTCGAACGTGCGCTTGCAGCAGAGCGGACGATCGACAACACCAGCGCCAACAATTCCTACAAGGCCGCGCTGATGGAAGAGCGCCAGCTGCGCGCCAAGCTCGACCAGGTCCGCAACTCGTACCTCGGCCAGCAGGGCACCAGCATCCAGTACGGCATCCTGAAGCGCGAGGTGGATACCAACCGCCAGCTCTATGACAGCCTGCTGCAGCGCCTCAAGGAACTCGAGGTCTCGGGTGCGGGCAAGAACAACATCGCGCTGGTCGATACCGCGGAAGTGCCGACCTCGCCTTACGCGCCGTCGCTCGCCCAGAACCTGCTGTTCGGCTTCCTGGCCTCGCTGATCGCCGGCGCGCTGCTGGTCTACATCCGCGAAATGCTCGACCAGACCCTGCGCGATCCGGGCGATGTCGAACGGCGCCTCGGCCTGCCCACGCTTGGCCTCATCCCGCGGGTCGATGAAGACTCCGCGATGGACGACCTCAGGGTCCGGACCTCCGACATCAGCGAAGCCTATTTCGCGACCCGGTCGAACATCATGTTCCTGACCACCGAGGGTGCACCGCAGGCGATGATGCTGACTTCGACCCGGCCGAACGAAGGCAAGAGCCTGTCGTGCTTCGCGCTGGCGCGGACTTTCGCCCAGCTCGGCCGCAAGGTCCTGCTGATCGACGCCGACTTGCGCAATTCCGTGCTCGACGAAGTGATCGGCACCGGCAAGGGTGCGGGCCTGAGCGGCCTGCTCAGCGCCAATGCCTCGTTCACGGATTCGGTCGTCCATCTCGACCTGCACGGGTTCGACGTGATCCCGTCGGGCCGCTTCCCGCCCAACCCGGCAGACCTGTTCGCAGGCGACCAGCTGGAGAAGGTGATGGAGTCGGCGCGCGAAGCCTATGACCACATCATTATCGACAGCGCGCCGGTGCTTGGTCTGGCCGATGCGACGGAAATCTCCCGCGTCGCTGACGGGGTGATCTACGTCGTCGAAAGCAACGGGCCGAACTTCCGCTCGATCCAGAATGCCCTGCGTCGCCTGCGCTCGGTCCAGGCGCAGATCTTCGGGGTGATCGTGACCAAGCTCGACGAACGCAATTCGCCCTACGGCTACGGTTATGGCTACGGTTATGGCTACGGCTACGGGAACAAGCGGCGTGAAGCAGCGGAGTAAGCCCTCACGCCCCCTGCGTCGCGGCCGTGCTGCGGTGGCAGGGGGAATCGGGCTGGTCCTGGCTATCGCCCTAGCGGTTCAGGCTGCCAGCAGTGCGATGACCCGCACCAACCCGGCGCTTGCGACCACGATCAGCAAGAGCAACGGCGAAGCAGCCAGCCGTCTGGTCGGCGCCCTGTTCACCGGCCGCCTGGCAGAAACGAAAGCCACAGCCAAGGCTGCCGCCAGCCTTCAGCCGCTGGCCAACCAGGCGCTTGCCAGCACGCCGCTCAGCCCCCAGGCGATCGCGGTGCGCGCTGCCGGAGCGACCGATCCTGCGCAGAAGGCGGCCATTCTCGACGCCGCACGCGCCATCAACCGGCGCGACCCGCTGCTCCAGGGCCTCGTGCTGGAGCAGAGCCTTGCCCGCAAGGATTACCCGGCGGTGCTGAGCACGCTGGACAGCCTGCTGCGGGTCCAGCCCGAGCAGGGGAGCGTGCTGTTCCCCGTGCTTGAACAGGCGCTCGAAAGCCCGCAGACCGTGAGCGAATTTGCCCGGATCCTCGATGGCACCGCACCCTGGCACATCGACTTCGTTCGCGGTGCCGTCCGCAAGCCGGAACTGCGCGCCAACCTCGCCCAGGTCCGGCTGCGGACCGGCTTGTCCGACCCCGGCTTCGACAACCAGCTGATGGCCGTCACCGCCGCTTCGGGCGATCTCGAGGTTGCGGGCAAGCTCTACCGTCATGTCGCCGGCAAGCCGCTGCCCGCCGCGCGACTGGGCGCGATCGACTGGAACAGTGCCCTGCCGCCGTTCGACTGGGCGCTCGCCACCGAAAGCGGCTTCCATGCCAGCCCCGATCCGTCGGGCAAGCGCCTCGAGGTGCTGATCCGCGCGGGCAAGGGCGGGCGAATCGCCGGACGGCTGATGGCCAACCCCGGGGTGCCTTTCGCGGTCGCGGTGGGGCCGGGCGTCGGGCCGTTCGCCAAGGCGGAGGATTTCCAGCTGGTCGTGCGCTGTCCGGGCAACGGGTCAGTGCTGGCCGATGCCCGGATCGGCAAGATCCGCGAGGAAACGCTGGTGGCGGTGCGTCCGGCCCCGCCCGGGGAGTGCGCCTTCCTCTCGCTCGAACTCATGGGCCGGGCCTGGCGCGGCGAAGGCGACGCGCGGGGCGAACTCGAACAGCTGCGGCTCGTCGCCCGGTAAACCGGGCGCGAGGTGCATGGGTTCACGTCAGTGAACCCTGGACTTACTTGTCGAGCGCGATGTCCGGCGCGTCTTCCTGCTTCATGCCGACCACGTGGTAACCGGCATCGACGTGGTGCGTCTCGCCGGTAACCCCGGCGGAGAGGTCGGACAGGAAATAGAGCCCGCTGCCGCCGACATCCTCGATCGTGATGTTGCGCCGCAGCGGCGAATTCAGCTCGTTCCACTTGAGGATGTAGCGGAAGTCGCCGATCCCGCTCGCCGCCAGCGTCTTGACCGGCCCGGCGCTGATCGCATTGACGCGGATATTCTGCGGGCCGAGATCGTTGGCGAGATACTTCACGCTCGTTTCCAGCGCCGCCTTGGCCACACCCATCACGTTGTAATGCGGGATGACTTTCTCTGCACCGTAATAGGTCAGCGTCACGATACTGCCCCCTTCCGGCATCATCTTCGCTGCACGCTGCGTCACCGCGACCAGGCTGTAGGCCGAGATGTTCATCGTCATCAGGAAGTTGTCGAGGCTGGTGTCGACATACTTGCCGCGCAGCTCGTTCTTGTCGGAAAAGCCGATCGCGTGGACCACGAAGTCGATCGTCGGCCAGCGCTCCGCAAGCGTCTCGAACGCCCGGTCGAGCGCGGCCATGTCCGACACGTCGCAGTCGAAGGTGAAATCGCTGCCGAGCTGTTCGGCGAGCGGGATAACGCGCTTGGCAAGCGCATCGCCTTGATAGGAAAATGCCAGCTCGGCTCCGTGCTCGCGCAGCTTCTTCGCGATGCCCCAGGCGAGCGACTTGTCGTTGGCCAGCCCCATGATCAGGCCGCGTTTACCCTGCATCAGACCGCTCATGCGGTTCCCTCCTCGTTGTCGCGCAATTCGGCGGCCTCCTCTTCCGGGGTGACCGCCAGCGCTGCATTCAGTTCTGCACCGACCACCACCCCTAGCCCAACCAGCCAGAAAAAGAACAGTGCGATCATTACCCCCGACAACGCACCATAAGTCAGGTCATAGGTGAAGAATGTGCGCAGCACCGGGGGCAGGGCGAGGGTCACGGTGACCCACCATGCCGTCGTCACCGCGACCCCCGGCCATTTCGGATAGCGCCGCCCGCGATAGGCCAGCGGGGTGAGCGAATAGAACAGCACCCACAGCGTGGCGAACAGCGTGATTGCGGTCACGAACCGTGACAGCGACAGGTCTGCCAGGGCGTGGTCGAGCCAGGGCAGGTAGGCATAGATCAGCTGCTGGGCCGCGCCGATCAGGACTTGCGCCAGCAGGCTGCCCATCAGCAGCACCACAGCGCCGATGATGATCCCGCTGGACGCCAGCCGGTCGATCCACGCAGCCCGGGTCGCCCGGGTGCCATAGGCGCGGCGCAGGATCTCGCGGATCGTCTCGATCAGGCTGCCCACGGTCCACAGGCCGACCGCCGCGCCTGCCCACAGCAGCCAGCCGCTGCGCAGCTCGATCACCGAACGCGCCACCGGTTCGATCGCCTGCGCCACCACCGGCGGCATGGCCCGGATCAGCGCGTCGATTGCCGCCGCGCGTTCGCTCGCTTCCCCGAACGCGGTGAACAGCGCCGCGCCGAGGATGAAGAACGGGAAGATCGCCAGCACGGTCATGTAGGCAAGGTTGCCGGCATGGATGAAGCCGTCGTTCCAGGTACCCAGCAGCACGCGCTTGCCGACTTCGAACACCCGCCCGCCGGGGCTGAGGTGGCGGTGCAGCACGCCGCGCCGGGCCTCGCGCCGCCGATCTTCCGGGGACAGGAAGCGCAGCGGCGCTTCGCCGTGATCGTGCTTGTCAGACACCCAGCTTGGCGCGCGGGTTGGAATTGTCGCGCCAGCCTTCGAGCCGGCTGGCGAGATCCGCGATATCGGCAGGCAGCTGGATTTCCAGCGTCACCAGCTGGTCACCGCGCCCGCCAGCCTTGGTGGAAAAGCCCTTGCCCGCGAGCCGCATCACCGTGCCGCTGCCGGTGCCGGGCTTGATCGTGAGCATGACCGCCCCGTCGACCGTGGGGCATTTGACCTTGCCGCCATGGACCGCCTCGTCGAGGGTGATCGGCAGGTCGAGCCGCACGTCGTCGCCTTCGCGGCGGAAATGCGGGTGACGGTCGACCGCAATGGTCACGATCCCGTCGCCTGCTCCGCCCGGCCCGGCTTCGCCCTTGCCCTTCAACCGCATCTGGGTGCCGTCTTCGACCCCGGCGGGCAGTTTCAGGTCGATGGTCTTGCCGTCGGCAAGGGTGATGCGCTGGTCCTTGCGGGTCGCCGCGTCGACGAACGGCACGCGCAGGCGATAGGCGACATCGGCGCCTTTGGGGGGCGGGCGGCGCTGGCCGCCGAACCCGGCGCCGCCAGCCCCGCGCCGTGCTCCGCCGCCGCCGAACAGGCCGTCGAACAGGTCGCCAAGGTCGAGCCCCTCGGCGCCGAACCCCTGCAGGTCTTCCTGGCGGAATCCGCCCTGCCCGCCGCCGAACCCGCCACCGGGCCGCCCGCCGAAGCCCCCGCCCATCCCGCCAAAGGGATTTGCCGGGTTGCCGTCGGCATCGATCTCGCCCCGGTCAAACTGGGCGCGCTTGCCCGCGTCGGACAGCAGGTCATAGGCCTGCGTCACCTTGCTGAACCGCTCCGCCGCCTTGGGATTGTCCTGGTTGCGGTCAGGGTGCAGCTCCTTGGCGAGCTTGCGATAGGCGCTCTTGATGTCCTTCTCGGAAGCCGTGCGGGCAACGCCAAGGGTCGCGTAGGGATCGCTCATGGCGTGTTAGCTAGGTGCAACAGTCAGTTCGCGCAAGCGCGCAGGCTTTCCTACAGCGCGTTCCGGGCCTAACAGGGCCGCCATGACCATGCCGGACCGCCCTTTCCGATGCCGCTTTGCCCGCGTCGGGCGGTGCCGGATTTTTCCTTTCCAGGACTGTGTAACAAGCGGTCCATGTGTGCTGTGCGAGCGATGAACCGAGACGACGAAACCAGCGCCATCCCGACCGGCGACCCCTTTGCCACCTTCGATGCGTGGTTCGCCGAAGCGCAGGGTGCCGAGCCGAACGACCCCAATGCCATGGCGCTTGCCACCGCCACGCCGCAGGGCGCGCCCTCGGTGCGGATGGTGCTGCTGAAGGGGCACGGCCCGGATGGCTTCGTGTTCTACACCAACGCCCAGAGCCGCAAGGGCGGCGAGATCGGCGCCAACATGCAGGCCGCCCTGCTGTTCCACTGGAAGAGCCTGCGCCGCCAGATCCGGATCGAAGGGCCGCTCACCGAAGTGACGGCGGCAGAAGCCGATGCCTACTTCCACTCGCGCCCGCGCGTGTCGCAGCTGGCCTCGGCGGCGAGTGACCAGTCGCGCGCTCTCGCCGACCGGTCCGACTACTACGCCCGGCTCGCCGAAGTGGAGGCGCGCTTCCCCGAAGGCAGCGTGATCGAACGCCCGCCGCACTGGACCGGCTTCCGCCTCGCGCCGACCGCGATCGAGTTCTGGCTCGACCGCCCCGGCCGGATGCACGACCGCCGCCGGTTCGAACGCAGCGGTCCGGAGACCGGATGGGTGTGGTCCAGCACCCTGCTCTACCCGTGAACGCCGCCTCCGGTCAGAGCCGCGCCGCGCTGACCCGCAGCGCCGCCTATGCCTCGATCGCCACCGCGCTGTTCCTGATCGGGCTCAAGGGCTGGGCGGCATGGCGGACCGATTCGACGGCCATGCTCGGCAGCCTCGCCGATACGGCGCTTGACCTGCTGGCGAGCGTGGTGACGCTCGCCGGGGTCTGGTACGCCGCGCGCCCGGCGGACGAGACCCATCGCTTCGGGCACGGCAAGGCCGAGGCACTGGCGGCGATCGTGCAGGTCATGCTGATCGCGGTCTCCGCCACCGGGATCGCCGCACGGGCGATTGGCCGGTTGATCGACGGCGGGGAAACCGACGCGGCGCAGGAAGGGATTGCCGTCTCGGTCATCGCCATGCTGGCGACGCTCGTGCTGCTGTGGTGGCAGCGCCGCGTGATCCGCCTGACCGGCTCGGTCGCGATCCGGACCGACAACGTGCACTACCAGTCGGACCTGCTGCTCAATGCCGCGGTGATCGCGGCCTTGGTGCTGGACCAGTACATGGGGTTCACGCAGGCCGACCCGCTGTTCGGTCTCGCCATTGCCGCCTGGCTGCTGTGGGGCGCGTTCCGTGCCGGGGCGGACGCGGTCGACATGGTGATGGACCGCGAATGGCCGGACGAGAAGCGCGCGCGCTTCCTCGAAGTGCTCGCCCGCCATCCCGAGCTGCACGGGGTTCACGACCTGCGCACCCGCAGCAGCGGCACGCTCGACTTCGTCCAGTTCCACGCCTCGGTCGACCCCGACATGAGCGTGGCCGAAGCGCACCGGGTGATGGACGAGATCGAGGAACGGCTGGAAGCCGAGTTCCCGGGGGTCGAAGTGCTGATCCACCCCGATCCCGCCGGGTTGCAGCGCGAAGAGGGGCTGGCGGCCGAGGAGCTCCTCCCCGGCGCGCAGGACAAGGAAGGAAGCGGCGGATGAGTGCAATACCCTACTGGCATGTCGATGCCTTCGCCGACCGCCCGTTCGGCGGCAACCAGGCCGCGGTCATGGTGCTGGACCACTGGCTCCCTGACGACGTGCTCCTGGCGATCGGGGCGGAGAACCTGTTCGCGGAAACCGCTTTCGTGGTGCGCGATGCGAGCGGCGCAGCCGACTGGGAGCTGCGCTGGTTCACCCCGACCAGCGAAGTGCGCCTGTGCGGCCATGCGACGCTGGCATCGGGCCATGTGCTGCTCATGCGTGACGGGGGAGAGCGGGTCACCTTCCGCACCCGCCAGGCCGGTGTGCTGGAAGTGCGGCGCAGCGATGCAGGCTACGAGCTGGCCCTGCCCGCGATCCCGACCACGCCCGGCGCGTGGCCGGAAGCGGTGCGCCTGCTCGGCGCGGAGCCGCTGGAGGTCTGGCGCAATCCAGACCGCTACACCCTGTTCGTCTATCCAGACGAGGCCGCCGTCCGCGCGCTCGAGCCTGACGTGCGGGCGCTGGCTGCCCTCGGGAACGAGCAGTTCATCTGCACTGCCCCGGGCACGGCAAGCGATGTCGTCAGCCGGGTGTTCGTCCCCGGCGGCGGGGTCGACGAGGACAGCGTGACCGGCTCGGCCCATGCGGTGCTGACCCCGTACTGGGCCGCACGGCTGGGGCGCAGCGCGTTCTCGGCCCACCAGGCAAGCGAGCGGGGCGGCGACCTTGCCTGCCGGCTCGACGGGGAGCGGGTGTGGCTCGGCGGACCGTGCGTCACCGTGGTGGAAGGTGTGTTCTACCTTTGAGGTGATCGGTCGTGAAGCGACCGCATGAGCGAGGACTTCGCGCCCCGGACGGGGTGCGGAACACTAAGAAGAAGGATAAAGCGCGAGCACGTCGGCCAGTTCCTGCAGCAGCACGCGCCGCTGGGGCGCGTCGGAATGGCCGAGGCGGACCACGGTCACCCGCTGTTCGGGGGAGACCAGCACATACTGGCCCATGTGGCCGATCGCGGCGAACACCGAAGGCGGGGCGCGGTCGGGGAAGAGCGGGTG
>JAHDXX010000061.1:0-2133 GCA_023384025.1 Sphingomonadaceae bacterium | reverse complement strand
GGTTGAGCCAGGTCTGGCCGCCGTAATGCGGGCTGCGCGGGCTGGGGCTGGTCATGAATTCGACCCACCGGCGCGGGACGAGCTGGCTGCCGCGATAGGAACCCTTGTTGCGCAGGAACTCGCCGAACCGCGCCCAGTCGCGCGCCGTGCCATGCATCAGGCTGCCCCCGATCAGCGTCCCGCTGGCATCGTATTCGGCGACCATCGAGTCCATCGCCAGCGGAGCGAACACCCGCGCGCGCAAGTAGTCGTCAACCGCCCGGCGGCGGAGATCGGGATCATCGCTCCCGCTCAGCACCCGCGCGGCAATATCGGCAAGGATCACGGTGGTGTTGCTGGAATACTCGAACTTCGCACCCGGTTCAGCCTCGAGCGGCTGCGCTTCGGCCCAGCCCGACATGTCGTCGCGCCCGTCGAGGAACAGCATCCGCACTTCGGACGATTCGTAGGGCGGGTCGCCGGCCTCGGTATGGTCGAGGCCGGACCGCATCTGCAGCAGCTGGCGCAAGGTGATCTCGCCACGCGGGTCGCCGGGGCGCTGCCAGTGCGGTACCGGCGGTGATTCGTCGAGCCGCAGCCGCCCGTCGGCCACCAGCATCCCGATCATCACTGCGGTGACGGTCTTGGCCATCGACCAGCTGACGAACCGGGTGTCCTTGTCGTAACCGGGGCCATAGCGTTCCGCCGCGATCGTGCCGCCGTTCATCACCACCACCGCGCGGGTTTCGCCGAGGTCGGGGTTGGCGAACAGGTCGTCGACTTCCCGCGCGAGCTGCTCGCGCGGCGCCCCGGCGTCCGTGGCCACTGCGGCAAGCGCGGCGACGCTGAGCGGAGCGGGCTCGTCCGGTTGCCCGCCGCACCCGGCAAGGGTTGGCAGAACGGCCAGCATGGCGATAAGGGGCAGGGTGCGTGCGACCATGGTGCGCATCCCTCGCGCAAGGAAATCGGCTTGGCAACGGCAAAACCCGGAAAATCCCGCCGACCGCTGGTCGTGCTCGTTGTCATTGCCGGTGTGCTGGCGGCAACGGCATGGTACTTCCGCGCGCCGATTGCCGGTTATACGGCCGCCGGGACATCCTACAGCGCCCATGTCGCCTGTTCGTGCCGCTATATCGGCGGGCGCGACCTGGAGGATTGCCGCAAGGACAAGCTCGCCGGGATGGAACTCGTCACTCTGAGCGAAGATACCGAAGCGAAAAGCGTGACTGCGCGCTTCCCCTTGCTGTCGAGCGATACCGCGACATACCGTGAAGGATACGGCTGCGTGCTGGAGCCGTGGGAAGGTTGACGCTCAGGCCTGGGTCGAATCGATCCAGCCACCGCCGACCACACGCTCTTCGGCGTAGAGCACGGCGGCCTGTCCCGGAGAGACGCCGAATTCCGGCTCCGCGAACACGATCCGGGTTGGTGCGCCGTCGCCCAGCGGCCCGTCGAGCGTGACCGGGACCGGTTTGGCGAGGCTGCGGACCTTGGCGGTGAGCGGGGCATCGGGGAGCGGCCCGATCCGGTTGGTCTCGATCAGCCGGGCTGCGCTGACCGCCAGCATCCGGCGCGGGCCGACCATGACCTCGGCGCGGGGCGCATCGATGCCCACGACGTAAAGCGGCTCCGGTTGCCCGCCTATCTCCAGCCCCTTGCGCTGCCCCACGGTGAAATGGACGATGCCCTTGTGCGTCCCCAGCTTCGCGCCTGATTCCGCATGGACAATCGCGCCGGGCCGTGCCCCCTCGGGCCGCAGCCGGGTGACGATCCTGGCATAGTCGCCATCGGGTACGAAGCAGATGTCCTGGCTGTCGGGCTTGGCTGCGTTGCGCAATCCCGCTGCCTCGGCCAGCTCGCGCACCTGCGCCTTGGGCAGGCCGCCCAGGGGAAAGCGCAGGTAATCGAGCTGCACATCCGTAGTGCCGTAGAGGAAGTACGACTGGTCGCGCGCCGGATCGAGCGCGCGATGGAGCTCCGGCCCGGACGCACCCATGACGCGGCGGACATAGTGCCCGGTCGCAAGGCAATCGGCCCCCAGCTCGCGCGCCATGCGGAACAGGTCGGTGAACTTCGGCCCCATGTTGCAGCGGATGCACGGCACCGGGGTGCGTCCGGCGAGGTATTCGTCGGCGAACTGGTCGACCACTTCCT
>JAHDXX010000060.1 GCA_023384025.1 Sphingomonadaceae bacterium | reverse complement strand
AGCATGCCTTTATCACGGTTGGTATCTTGCTGTTATCCGTTTTTTTCCCCTCCCCTTATGGGGTGGGGTTTGGGGTGGGGCATGTGCCTCGCCAGCAATTGCCTGTTCCTTCCCCATCTCCCAACCCTCTCCCCTGAAGGGGAGAGGGCTTCCGAACAAGCCAAGGAATTCCCCATGTCACGTGACGCAGTTATCGTCTCCACCGCCCGCACCCCGCTGACCAAGGCGGCGCGCGGCGCTTTCAACAATACCACCGGCGCGACGCTGGGTGCATGGTCAATCAAGGCCGCAGTCGAGCGTGCCGGCCTCGAAGGCGGCGAGATCGACGACGTGGTGATGGGCTGCGCGGTGCAGCAGGGCTCGACCGGGACCAACGTTGCCCGCCTCGCTGCGCTGCGCGCCGGGCTTCCGGTTTCGGTGCCGGCGATGACCATCGACCGCCAGTGCTCGAGCGGCCTGATGACCATTGCCACCGCCGCCAAGCAGGTTCTGGTCGACAACATGGACATCTGTGTGGCCGGTGGCCTTGAAAGCATTTCCAAGGTCGTTGGCAGCGGCAAGATGTTCGTCGAGCCGGATCGCGAGCTGCTGGAAATGCATCCGCACATCTACATGCCGATGATCGGCACCGCCGAAGTCGTGGCCAAGCGCTACAACATCAGCCGCGAATACCAGGACGAGTACTCGCTCCAGTCGCAGCAGCGCACCGCCGCCGGGCAGGCGGCGGGCAAGTTCGACGATGAAATCGTCGCCTGCACCGCGACCATGGCGGTGATGGACAAGGAGACCAAGGAAGTCTCCTACCACGAAGTCACCGCCACCAAGGACGACTGCAACCGTCCCGACACCACGCTGGAAGGGCTCGCCAGCCTCAAGCCGGTGATGGGCGAAGGCCACTGCATCACCGCCGGCAACGCCAGCCAGCTTTCGGACGGTTCCTCGGCCTGCGTGGTGATGGAAGCCAAGGTTGCCGAGAGGCGCGGCCTGACCCCGCTTGGCCGTTATGTCGGCATGGCGGTCGCGGGCACCGAACCCGACGAAATGGGCATCGGCCCGGTTTTCGCGATTCCCAAGCTGCTCGAACGCTTCAACCTGAAGATGGACGACATCGGCCTGTGGGAACTGAACGAGGCGTTCGCAGTGCAGGTGCTCTACTGCCGCGACAAGCTGGGCATTCCTGACGAACTGCTCAACGTCAACGGCGGCTCGATCTCGATCGGCCATCCGTTCGGCATGACCGGCGCGCGCTGCACCGGCCACGCCCTGATCGAAGGCAAGCGTCGCGGCGCCAAGTATGCCGTCGTGACCATGTGCATCGGCGGCGGCCAGGGTGCTGCCGGCCTGTTCGAGGTATTCTGATTTGAGGCTATCTGCCCCTCGCATCGAGCCGCTCGACATGGAGCGTCTCGACGAGGCGCAGGCAGACGTGCTCGCCCCCTTTGCCGACCCGGCCAACAAGGTCGGCGGGGGGCGGGTGCTCAATATCTTCCGCACGCTTGCCCATGCGCCCAAGGCGCTCACCGCGTTCCTCGGCTGGGGCAATTACGTGCTGTCGCGCCGCAACAGCCTGCCCGAGCGCGAGCGCGAGATGGTGATCCTGCGCACCGGCTGGCTGTGCAAGTCGGGCTATGAATTCGCCCAGCATACCCGCATCGGCAAGGCCTGCGGGCTGACGGAAGAAGAGATAGCGCGGATCAAGGCCGGGCCCGATGTACCGGGCTGGACCGCGATTGAAAGCGCCATGCTGCGTGCCGCGGACGAACTGGTGACGGGCCACTTTGTCAGCAATGAAACCTGGGCAGCGCTGGCACCGCTCGGCGACAAGGGCCGGATGGACCTCGTCTTCACGGTCGGCCAGTACACGCAGGTTTCCATGATGCTCAACAGCTTCGGTATCCAGCTGGAGCACGGCGATATGGCAGACCCCGATTTCGCCCGCTGAATCGCGGCGATTGCACCTGCCTGCCGTTTGCCCCATTCTCACTGCGCTGAGCCGGGAGAGCACCGATGGGCGTGATGGAAGTGATCGGGATTGCGGGCAGTGTCAGCCTGCTGGCCGGATGGCGGCTTTACCTGTGCATCTTCGCCACCGGGCTGGCGATGCGTTATGACGTGCTGCCGCTGCCGGAGCATCTTGCCAGCCTGGGCGTGCTGGAAAACCCGTGGGTCATGGGGATCGCCGCCACTGCCGCGTTGATGGAATTCTTCGCTGACAAGGTGATGTGGCTCGATTCGCTGTGGGACAGCGTCCACACCTTCATCCGCCCGGTGGGTGGTGCCTTGCTGACGCTGGCGATCATCGATCCCTCCGATCCGGCGACGCAGGTGATCGCCTTCCTGCTGGGCGGCAGTGCGACGCTTGCCGCCCATGCGGGCAAGGCGGGATCGCGCGCCGTGGTCAACGCCAGCCCGGAGCCGGTCTCGAACATCGCGGTCTCGACGGTCGAGGACGTGGCGACGGTCGGCCTGCTCTACACCGCCTACGAGTATCCCTACGTCGCAGGCGGGGTCGCGCTGGTGCTGCTTGGCCTGACAGTGTGGCTGCTGCTGGTCGCGCGGCGGATCATCAAGCGGCTGTTCGGGCAGGGCAAGACCGCACCCGAAGCGCCGCGCGAGCCCTAGGCGGAACCCGCCGGAACGATCTCGCCCTTGCCGTGGCGGGCGATGAAGCCTTCCACCACCGGTGCGATCTTGTCGCGCCAGCGGCTGCCGTTGAAGATGCCGTAGTGCCCCGCGCCTTCGGCGAGGTGGTAGAGCTTCTTCGCCTTGGCCAGGTTCTCTGCCAGGTCGAGTGCGGCCTTGGTCTGGCCGATCCCGGAAATGTCATCCCGCTCGCCTTCGACCGCGAGCAGGGCGGTGTCACGGATCGCGCCGAGGTCGACCAGTTCGCCCTTGTGGCGGAAGGTGCCGTTGGGGATGGCGTGGGTCTGGAACACTTCCTCGACCGTCTGGAGGTAGAATTCCGCGGTCATGTCGCACACGCTGCGATATTCGTCGTAGAAATCCTTGGTCGCATTGGCACTGTCCTGGTCGCCCACGGTGAGGTGTTTGAACATCTCGTAGTGGCTCAGCATGTGGTTGCCCAGGTTCATGCTCATGAACCCGGCCAGCTGAAGGAAGCCGGGATAGACCTTTCGCCCAGCGCCCGGATAGGTCATCGGCACTGTCGCGATCACATTGTGGCGGAACCAGCTCAAGGGCCGCTCCATCGCCAGGTCGTTGACCGTGGTCGGGGATTTGCGGGTGTCGATCGGCCCGCCCATCATGGTCAGCGTAGCCGGGCGGCAGGGATCCTTGCGTGCATTCATCAGCGCGGTGGCGGCATAAGCCGGGACCGAAGGCTGGCATACCGCCATCATGTGCGGGCGGCCACCGTTCCCGTCGAGCCCGATGAAGTCGAGGAACTCGACCACATAGTCGATGTAGTCGTCGAGGTCGAACCGGCCCGCACTGGTCGGAACCATGCGCGCGTCGGCCCAGTCGGTGATGTAGACCTCGCACCGCTCGACCATCCGCTCCACCGTGCCGCGCAGCAGGGTGGCGTAGTGGCCGCTCATGGGGGCGACGATCAGCAGTTTCGGGGCCTTGTCCGACAGGCCTTCGCGGCGGAAGCGAAGCAGGTCACCGAACGGCTTTTCCATCACGGTCGTCTCGCTGACGGCGTGGCGTACGCCGTCAACCATGACATTCTCGATCCCGAATGCCGGCTTGCCGCGCGGCGCAGCGGCATGGGCAAACACCTCCAGCGCGGACGCGGCTGCCGGGCCGAGGCCCATATAGCCGAGCGGCAGGCGCGGATTGGAGAGAAGGCCGGCCGACATCGAGGCCCAGGCGCTGGCGCTGGTCAGCCAGGCGCGTTGCAGTTCATAGGCGTGATAGAGCAATCGTATTCCCCTGCTTGGCGCCTCTTGCGGGCACCTCGACCCCTTCCCTTGTGCAGTGCAAGGTAAGCCAATCGCGCGATTGTGCAATGCATCATTTGGTCTGGTGGCGATTTCGCGGGATATCGCGGGGTGAAGGTGGATTTATCCGGCCGCGATAGCTAGCTGGGGCGGATGGACGTGGAAGGTCAAGACCCATCGCCCCGTCGCGGGCTGTTCTCCCGGCAGCGCAACGGCGCCGACGATGTGCAGAAGCCCGCGCGGACGCTGGCTCCGCTGCGGATGATTTTTCGCGAAGCGATCAAGTATCCGCGCCAGCTGGCCATGGCGCTAGTCGCGCTGCTGATCACCGCTGGGGTAATGTCACTGGCGATCCCCAATGCGCTCAAGCTGATCGTAGACAACGGGTTCGGGAACGAAGGCGATATCGGGCGCTGGTTCCGCTACCTGCTGATGCTGGTCGGCGTGCTTGGCGTCGGAACCGCACTGCGCTTCTACTTCGTCAGCTGGCTGGGCGAACGGGTGGTCGCCGATATCCGGCGCAAGGTGCAGGACAACCTGCTGCGCCTTTCGCCCTCGTTCTTCGAGGAAAACAGCCCCAAGGAAATCTCCAGCCGGATGACCGCCGACACGGCGGTGATCGAGCAGGTGGTGGGCACGACCGTGTCGGTTGCCCTGCGCAATGTCATCATGGGGGTGCTGGGCACCGGCTACCTGTTCTGGCTGGTCCCGCAACTGGCGCTGAACCTGTTCATCGCCATTCCGCTGATTATCTTGCCGATTGCCCTGTTCGGCCGCAGCCTGCGCAATATCAGCCGCACGAGTCAGGACCGGGTGGCGGACGTCGGCGCGATGGTCACCGAGGTGCTGTCGGCGATGAAAGTGGTCCAGGCGTTCAACCAGGAAGCGCGCGAGCATGAGCGCTTCGGTGACGCGGTCGAGCGGACGTTCGCGATCGCCCGCCGCCGCATCCTGATCCGTGCGGCGATGACCGCGATCCTGATCACGATAATCTTCGGCGGGATTGTTGTCCTGCTGTGGCGCGGCGCGCTGCTGGTGACGAGCGGGGAGATCAGCGCGGGCACGATCGTTTCGTTCATTTTTGCCGGTGTGGTCGTGGCGGGTGCCTTCGGGGCGCTTACCGAAGTGCTTGGTGACCTGTTGCGCGGGGCGGGGGCGGCGAGCCGGCTGGAAGAACTGCTCAGCGAAGAGCCCGCCATTTCCGTGCCCGCGCGGCCGGAGAGCCTGCCGGTGCCGGCGCGGGGCAGCCTGTCGTTCCGCAATGTCACGTTCCGTTACCCGACCCGGCCGGAGCAGGCGGCGCTGACCGATTTCACGCTGGAGATCGAACCGGGCGAGACGGTTGCCCTGGTCGGCCCGTCCGGCGCGGGCAAGTCGACCGTGTTCCAGCTGGCCGAACGGTTCTACGATCCTCAGGTCGGCACGATCCGGCTCGATGGCGTTCCCTTGCCCAGTGCCGACCCCGCCGAAGTGCGCAAGCGGATCGCGCTGGTGCCGCAGGATGGTGTTCTGTTCAGCGCCAATGCGCGTGACAACCTGCGCTATGGCCGGTGGGATGCGAGCGACGAGGAAATCTGGGAGGCGGCCCGGGCGGCCAATGCCGAGCGTTTCCTGCGCGAGCTTCCCCAGGGGCTCGACACGTTCCTCGGCGAAAGCGGCACCCGCCTGTCCGGCGGCCAGCAACAGCGGATGGCGATTGCCCGGGCACTGCTGCGCGATGCGCCAATCCTGCTGCTCGACGAGGCGACCAGCGCGCTCGATGCGGAAAGCGAACGACTGGTGCAGGATGCGCTTGAACGGCTGATGCAGAACCGCACCACGCTGGTTATCGCGCACCGGCTGGCGACCGTGCGTTCGGCTGACCGGATCGTGGTGATGGAAGGCGGACAGATCGTCGAGCAGGGCAACCATGCCCAGCTGTCGGCGCAAGGGGGGCTCTACGCCCGCCTGGCATCGCTCCAGTTCACTTCGACCGAAGCGGCCTGACCGCGCGCGGCGCAGGCTATTCGACCAACCCCGCTTGCCGCCCGACCAGCGGCACCGCTGGCGCCCTGCCCGCGCTATGGCAGAACCATGCCATGCACCCGGCACGGGGTGCGAGAATACGGGGACCGCATGATGATCAGGACCATTCTTGCCGCCGGGGCCAGCGCCCTTGCCTTGACCTTTGCCCTGCCGGCTGCAGCACAGGATGCTCCCGCCGCCGAGCCGACCGCACCGACGATGAGCTTCGGCACCTGGGGGGTCGATCCGACCGCGCTGTCGGACAAGATCCGCCCGGGCGACGACTTCTTCGGCTACGTCAATCAGGAGTGGCTCGATGCCAATCCGCTTCCGGCGGAATTCAGCCGGTTCGGCGCATTCAACCTGCTGCGCGAGAAGTCGACCTCCGACATCAAGACGCTGATCGACGAACTGGTCGCGAAGGACGGGATGCTCCCGGCGAGCGAACAGCGCATTGTCGATGCCTACAAGTCGTACGTCGATACCGACGCGATCGAAGCGGCCGGACTGGCCCCGACCTATCCCCACCTCACTGCCATCTACGGCGCGGGCTCGCTTGATGCGCTGGTGCGGGTTTGGAGCGTGCCGGGTATCCCTTCGCCGGTCGGCGGTTTCGTGACGGTCGACCAGAAGGCGCCCGATACTTACGTGACCTATGTCGGCACCGGCGGGCTGGGCCTGCCCGACCGCGACTATTACCTCGACACCACCGAAAAAGGCGTGGCGATCCAGCAGGCCTATCGCGACTATCTCGCCTTCCTTTATCGCGAGGCAGGCTATGCTGATCCCGTGGCTGCCGCGAATGCGGTCTATGCCTTCGAGGACCGCATCGCGCGGGAAATCTCGTGGGACCGTGCCACCAGCCGCAACCGCGACCTGACCTACAACGCGATGACCCCGGCGGAACTGGTCGCCATGGGTGGTGACTTCCCCCTTTCGACGATGCTCGAAGTGACCGGATTTGACCGGGCCACCAAGTTCGTCGTGCCGCAGGTGCCGCCAAGCGCCGAGAAAGCCGCAGCGCTGGGAATCGCCCCGGAGGCCGCCGCCAAGATCGGCAAGGGCACTCCGGGCATGCTGGCCCTGCTCGCGGAAACGCCGCTCGCCACCTTGCAGGCGTGGACTGTAGCGCGGATGCTGTCGGGCAACGCGGACATCCTGCCGGCGCGGTTCGATGAAGCCAATTTCGCTTTCTACGGCAAGCTGCTGCGCGGCCAGCCAGAGCAGCGCCCGCGGTGGAAGCGCGCGACCGACGAAGTCGAGGGCCATCTCGGCGAAGTGCTTGGCCGGGCCTATGTCGAACGATATTTCCCGAAGGAAAACAAGGCCGCCATGGACGAGCTGGTCGCCAACCTGCGTCTGGCCATGGCGGAATCGATCAACCAGATCGACTGGATGGGCCCTGAAACCAAGGTCGAAGCACTGGCAAAACTGGCCAGCTTTGATCCCAAGATCGGCTATCGCAGCAACCTCGATACCTACGAGGGTCTGGCCATGGTGGCAGGCGATCCGCTGGCCAACCGCATGGCTTCGGCCAAGTGGGAGTTCGAAGACAATCTGGCCAAGCTCGGCGAGCCGATCGACCGGACCGAGTGGGGCATGCTGCCGCAGACGGTCAACGCCTATTACAACGCAACCAAGAACGAGATCGTGTTTCCCGCCGGTATCCTGCAGCAGCCGTTCTTCGGCATCGGCGCGGACATTGCGGTCAACTACGGCGCGATTGGCGGGGTGATCGGGCACGAGATGGGCCACGGGTTCGATGACCAGGGTTCGAAATCGGACTCGACCGGCAAGTTGCGTAACTGGTGGACCGACCAGGACCGGGCTGAATTCGACAAGCGCGGCAATGCCCTCGCCGCACAGTACAGCGCCTACTGTCCGTTCGACGAAGGCAAGACCTGCGTCAACGGGCGGTTCACGCTGGGCGAGAACATTGGTGACGTGGGCGGGTTGAGCCTCGCCTACCGGGCCTACAAGATCGCCACCAAGGGCCAGGATGTGCCGGTGATCGACGGGCTGACCGGCGACCAGCGCTTTTTCCTCGCCTGGGCGCAGGTGTGGCGTTCGCAGCAGCGCGAGGACAACGCCCGCCAGCGTCTGCGGACCGATCCGCACAGCCCGGAAGAGTACCGCGCCAACGGAGCGGTGCGCAATCTCGACGCCTGGTACGAGGCGTTCATCGTCCAGCCGGGCGACAAGCTCTACCTGCCCCCGGAAGAACGTGTGCGGATCTGGTAAAAGTGCATGGGCGGGGGCTGGTGGGCGCGGATAGCGTTTGACTTGCCCTCGCCAATCGCCTTGAGCGGCGGGCCATGAACGACACCTGGACCGCAATCATCCTCGGCATTGTCGAGGGCCTGACCGAATTCCTGCCCGTCTCCTCGACCGGGCACCTGATTCTGGCGACCGAACTGCTCGGGTTCGACCAAGAAGAATGGGAAGTGTTCAACATCGCCATCCAGCCGGCTGCGATCATGGCGATCGTGGTGCTGTACTTGCGCACCTTCCTCGATGTCGCCAAGGGCCTGTTCGGGCTGGAGCAGGGGGCGCTCAACTTCGTCCGCAACCTGCTGGTGGCGTTCTTCCCTGCCGTGCTGCTGGGGCTCGCGTTCGGTTCCGCGATTGAGACCATGCTCGGCAACGCCGTACTGGTGTGCTGGACGCTGATTATCGGCGGGTTCGCGATCCTTGCGATCGAGAAGTGGGCCAATCCGCCCGCCACCGGTCCGGGTGTGGCCGGCGTGCCGCTGCGCACCGCGGTATTGATCGGGCTGGTGCAGTGCGTCGCGATGATCCCGGGTGTCAGCCGCTCGGGCGCGACCATCCTCGGCGCGATGGCCTTCGGGGTTGACCGCAAGACCGCGGCGGAGTTCAGCTTCTTCCTCGCGGTGCCGACCCTCAGCGGCGCGACAGTTTACCAGCTGGCCAAGCATGGCGCAGACCTGACCCCGCGCGACTTCGAACTGATCGGAATAGGCTCCGTGGTCGGCTTCGCGGTCGCGCTGGTTGTGGTCAAGCTGTTCGTCGAGATCATTACCCGCGTCGGGTTCGGACCGTTCGCCTGGTATCGCATCATTGTTGGTGCCGCAGGGCTTGCCTGGCTGTCCTTGCGGTAGGGTTTTTCCATCGACCGGGAACCATATCGGCTGCCGGACTTTCCTTAACACGGAATGGGCATCTGCCCGCTCACAAGGGGAAGACTGATGAAGAAGTTTGCCATTACCACTGTCGCCGTGCTCGGTCTGGGCCTTGCTGCCTGCGACGGTCCGCGCGAGAACGCAGCCGAAGATGCCGGTGAGCAGGCTGCCGAAGCCGTGAACGAGCAGGCCGAAGCGATGGAAGACGCCGGCCAGATCACCGACGCGCAGGAAGACGCCATGACCGACGCGGCCGAAGACAAGGCCGACGCCATGGAAGAAGCTGGCGAAGCGGCTGACGAAGCTGCCGGCCAGTAAGCCGGAACGGTTTCAGCGAGCGCGGCCCGGGAGCGATCCCGGGCCGTTTTCGTTTCCGGTCAGACCGGCGCCGCGCCGCTGCCGCGCCCGCCGCGCAGCAGGTATTCCTGTGTACCCCGATGCAGCACGTCGTCTACGTCGATTACCGCTGAATTGGCGTAGGTGAAAGCAGGGGCGAGGCTGCGGTAAAGCCGGTCGAAATCGCGGTCGACCGTCTGGTGGTACAGATCCTCGAAGCTCTCGATCACGAAATAGGTCGGCTGCAGGTCGCTGATCACGTAGTCGGTCCGCATCACCCGGTCGACATTGAGCATGATCCGGTTGGGGCTCTGCGCCTCGACCGCGTAGACCGCTTCGCTCGGGCCGGACAGGATGCCCGCGCCATAGGCGCGCAGGTCAGTGCCGTTCTCCAGGATCAGGCCGAATTCGACCGTGTACCAGTACAGCGCGCCAAGCGCTTTCAAGCGGTTGTAGCGCATCGCCTTCCACCCGGCGCGGCCATATTCCTGCATGTAGTCGGCGTAGACGGGGTCCGCCAGCATCGGCACGTGGCCGAACACGTCGTGGAACACGTCGGGTTCCTGGATGTAGTCGAATGTCTCGCGGGTGCGGATGAAGTTGCCCGCCGGAAAGCGGCGGTTGGCCAGGTGCCAGAAGAACACGTGATCGGGGATCAGCATTGGTACCGGAACCACGCTCCACCCCGTTAGCGTGCCAAGCTCCTCGCTCAGTTTGCCGAATTCGGGCACCCCGCCGCGTCCGAGGTCGAGCCGCTCCAGCCCCTGCATGAAGGCGGTCGCCGCGCGGCCGGGCAGGACCTGCATCTGGCGCGTGAACAGTTCGTCCCAGATTTCGTCCTGATCGCTTGAGTAGGCTGTCTGTGCGGGCTCGAGCCAGTCTTCCCCGACATGCGCGGGGCGCTTCAGCGGCGCGGTGAAGACATCTGCCGCCATTTCCGGCAGGACAGTGAAATCGGATTCGGGATGTGCGAGCGTGGCCATGGTTACAATTGCAACCAATAACACGGCAGCGGCGCGCTGACAAACGGGGGAAACGTCGCATGGGCAAGCTGAAGGGCAAACGGTATCTCGAACTGCTGGAGCCGCTTGAGCAAGAGCTCGTCGCCATGGCGCGCTGGGCCAAGGCGAGCGGCGCGCGGATCTGTGTCCTGTTCGAAGGGCGCGACACGGCGGGCAAGGGCGGCGCGATCAAGGCGGTGAGCGAGCGGCTCAATCCGCGCCAGTGCCGGGTGGTTGCGCTCGGCAAACCGACCGAGGCGGAACGCGGGCAATGGTATTTCCAGCGCTATGTCCAGCACTTGCCGACCGCGGGCGAAATCGTGCTGTTCGACCGCAGCTGGTATAACCGTGCAGGCGTCGAGAAAGTCATGGGCTTTGCCAGCGAAGCGGAGGTTGCACGGTTTCTCGAAGTGGCGCCGGCGTTCGAGAAGCAGCTGGTCGATGACGGGATTCTGCTGTTCAAATACTGGCTTACAACGGATCAGGCGCAACAGGAAAAGCGTCTGGCCGAACGGCTGGACGATCCGCTAAAGCGCTGGAAGCTCTCGCCAATCGACCTCGCCGCGCGGGAGCAATATGCCGCCTACACCGATGCGCGCGAAGCCATGCTGGCGGCAACGCACACGGAGCATGCGCCCTGGACGCTGGTCGATTTCAACGACCAGAAGCGCGGGCGGCTGACCCTGATCCGCGACCTGCTCGACCGCTTGCCGGATACGCAGATCGAACCGGAACCGCTGGAATTTCCGGCACTTGGGCATGAGCCGCTGGAAGAACGGTTCGGCGTGATCGAGCCGATAAAGCCCTATCCGATCAGCTGAGCGCCGCGCTGGCTTTCAGGGTCTGGCGCCCGTCGCTGGCGAAGGAGCCGAGCTCGAGCCCGGTCCCGGTTTCGCGCAGGGCAAGGTGCAGCGGTTCGCCGGCAATCGCCGGGCTGACAGCGCGAAAACTGAATGACGCCAGTCGGTTATCGCCAAAGCGGCGCGCGGCCAGTTGCAGCAGCAGGCTGGCGATCAGGGGGCCGTGCACCACCAGTCCACGATAGCGCTCCACCTCGCTTGCGTAAGGCGCGTCGTAGTGGATGCGGTGGGTGTTGAAGGTCAGCGCGGAGTACCGGAACAGCAGCGTTTCCGAGGGCACAATTGATGCAACCGCATCCCATTCGTCCCGGGCAAAGGTGCCGTCACCCGGCTCCGGCGGGCTGAGCGGGGCATCGGGCGCGATGTAGTCGCGATAGACCAGGGTCTGCTTTTCGTAGACCACCTCGACATGATCGGCCGAGGTGACGTGCTCAACCTCTACGAAACCGAGCTTGCCGGTGCTGCCCGCCTTTTCGCTGACCGAGACGATTCGGCTGGTGCGGTCGATCCGGGCGCCGACCTTGATCGGCGAGAGGAAGGAGATGTCGCTGGCTGCCCACATCCGGCGCGGTAGCGGGATTGGTGGGAAGAAGCTGGCCGGGGAATCGTCGCGCGCCGGGTGGCCGTCCATCCCCAGCGCGGCCGTGGGCGCTTCGGGGGTGCACAGGCACAGGTGGATGCCCTGCGGCATCGCGCTGTCCGCCGGGGCAGGCCGGTCGAAGGTCGCCAGCCAGCGGCGGCACAGCGCCTCGTCGACCCGGTCGCTGCGGACCTCGGTGCGGCCGATCCAGCTGTCCCAGCTCATGCGGCGCGCTCGAACACCGCGGCCATGCCCTGTCCGCCGCCGATGCACATGGTTTCGAGGCCAAAGCGCGCGCCGCGCCGGTGCATCTCGTGCGCCATGTCGGCCAGGATGCGCCCGCCGGTGGCGCCGATCGGATGGCCAAGCGAGATGCCCGAACCGTTGACGTTGAGAATCTCGCGACGGCTGTCGTCATCGGACCAGCCCCAGCCCTTGAGCACGGCGAGGGCCTGCGGGGCGAAGGCTTCGTTCAGCTCGACCATGTCGATCCGGCTCCAGTCCATGCCCGAGCGGGCGAACAGCCGCTCGACCGCGGGAACCGGGCCGATGCCCATCCGGCTCGGATCGCACCCCGCCGCTGCCCAGCCGGTAAACCACAGCATCGGCTCGAGGCCGAATTCCTCCAGCTTGTCCTCCGCGACGACCAGGCAGGCGGCGGCAGCATCGTTCTGCTGGCTGGCATTGCCTGCTGTAACGACCCCGCCTTCGATCGGCCGGAGCGCGCCAAGGCTCTCCATGCTCGCATCAGGGCGATAGCCTTCATCGTGGCTGAACAGGACGGGATCGCCTTTGCGCTGTGGCACCGCAACCGGCACGAGCTGGGCATCGAACTTGCCCGCTTTCCATGCGGCTGCAGCATTCCGGTGGCTGCGTACGGCGAAGGCATCGCAGGCCTCGCGGCTGATGTCGTAGTCCTTCGCCAGGTTCTCGGCGGTCTCGATCATGCCGGTGATGACCCCGAACCGCTCGACCGGCTGGCTCATCACCCGCCCCCGGGTCAGCCGGTCATGCAGCGTCAGGTTCCCGGCGCGCACGCCCTGGCGCACGTCAGTCGTGTAATGCTCCACGTTGGACATGCTCTCGACCCCGCCCGCGATGACGCAGTCAGCGACTCCGGTCTGGACCATCATCGCCGCGTTGACGACCGCCTGCAGGCCCGATCCGCAGCGCCGGTCAACCTGGTAACCGGGCACTTCCAGCGGCAGCCCGGCAGCGAGCCAGGCCCAGTGGCCGATCGCCGGGGCCTCGCCGTTGCCGTAACCTTGGCTGAACACCACGTCGTCGACCCGTTCGGGATCGACCCCGCTGCGCTCGACCAGCGCCTTGAGTATCACTGCACCGAGCTGCCCCGCATTCATGCTCGCGAGCGAGCCGAGGAACTTGCCGACCGGAGTGCGCAGCGGCGAGCAGATGGCAACGCGTCTGAGTGTCATATTCCCTACCTCCGTTCGCCCTGAGCTTGTCGAAGGGCTGTTCTTGTTCTTGTTCCCGCGTCCCAACAAGAAGGACAGTGCTTCGACAGGCTCAGCACGAACGGGCGTGGTTACTTGTCACTAAGCGCCACCGTGCCCGCGTCGACCAGCTTGGCAATCGCCCCGGATGACAGGCCGAGCCGCTCGGCCAAGACTTCCTCGCTGTGCTCGCCGAGGTAAGGCGCAGGCTTCGGATCGCCCGGATCATGCCCGTGCCGCTTGGCGAAGCTGCGGGTGGCGGGATAGGCGAAGCCGCTGGGGTTGGCGGGTGAGGGGCCGAACAGCGGGTTGGCGTCGATCAGGGTCGGATCGGTCGCCGCTTCGTGCATGGTGCGGTAGCGTTCGAAGGTGCAGCCCTGCGCCGCGAGGCGCTGCGACAGGTCGGGCCAGTCCTGCGCGTCCGCCGCCTGCTGGAACAGCGCGAACAAGCGCGCGCGGTGGTTGAACCGGGGGGTATCGCCATCAGCGAAACACACGCCGAGTTCGGCTTCGAGTGCGGCAATCCCGGCTTCGATCCCGAATGCAGCAATCAGCCCGCTCCACTGCTTGGGGGTGAGAGCGGCGACCATGAAGCGCACGCCATCACGGGTAAGGAAGTCGCGCCCGAACGCGCCCCAGATCGCATTGCCGAGCCGCTCGCGGTCGGACCCGCGATAGAGCATTTCCCTGCCGGTGCATATGCGGCTCCTCCGCCCACGCGGAGATCGACCCGTGCGATGCACGCCGACGCATTTGCCATCGGCGGCTCCTCCGCCCACGCGGAGATCGACCCGCGACGGTGCCGAGCGACGTGGCGATCACCTCGGCTCCTCCGCCCACGCGGAGATCGACCCTCGCCCATCAGATAAAGCCCGAAGCCATGCTTGGCTCCTCCGCCCACGCGGAGATCGACCTCATACGGCAGGGCGGTCTCGACGAATGGCACGGGCTCCTCCGCCCACGCGGAGATCGACCCGGCACGTAGCCGTCGCCGTTGCTGCTCATTTAGGCTCCTCCGCCCACGCGGAGATCGACCCTCGCAGGTCGTGTCGAGCCCGGAGCCGGCGAGGGCTCCTCCGCCCACGCGGAGATCGACCCGTCCTCGGCAATATTCGCAAACGTCGTGCGACGGCTCATGAGCACTCGCGGTGATCCCCACGATGACGAGACGCGGGTGGTCGTGGTCTAGATGGG
>JAHDXX010000059.1 GCA_023384025.1 Sphingomonadaceae bacterium | reverse complement strand
TATGCCGACACCGCGCTCAACGAAGGCAATATCGGTTACGAGCAGGAACAGTACCTCAAGCAGTTCCTTGCCCGGCTCGAAGGGAGCAACGCCTTCCCCGCCAGCGTCAAGCTGAGCAATTCGTTCGGCACCACGCGTTTGTGGCCCGAGATCGTTGACGGCCAGCCAGACCTGCTCGGGCGGGCCATGCTCAAGGCGGCCGGAGACGCGCGCCAGACCTTGCCCGGGTACGAGGGGGCGGTGCGTTACCAGCTGCCCGACGATCCGACCCGCCCGGTCTACTCCTATCTTCCGATCGACACCTTTTCCGATCCCGCGCTCACCGAGATCCCCGAGCTGAAAGCTGCACTCGCGGAACAGGTACGCGGCAAGTATGTCCTGCTTGGCGGGGACATTGTCGATGTCGACCGGCTCTCGACCCCGCTGACGCAGGCGATGGGCACGATCGAACCGCCCGGGATCGAGTTCCATGCCACCAGCATTTCGCAGATGCTCGACGGCAAGGCGCTGCCCCGTCCGCTTTCGATCACTCTGTGGGTGCTGGCCGCCCTGGTTGTGGTCATGGCGGTGCTGACCGGACTGCTCGAATGGGGCAACTGGCGGGTCTACGTGCTGCTGGGAGTCCAGTTCGCGGTCATGCTCGGTGTCCCCTTCGCCATGCAGCTGCAACACGTCGATACCCATGGCGTGCCGGGAGTTGGCTGGATTCTGGGCTGGATTGTCGCTTTTACCGCAGTGACCTCGGCGGCCCGCGCATCGGGGGCGGTGCAACGCAATTTCGCGCAAGGGGCCCTGGGCAAGTACCTGCCGCGGGAGATGGCGCAGGAGATCATCGACAACCCCAAGCTGCTCTCGCTCCATGGCGAGAAGAAGCAGATCTTCGTGCTGTTTTCCGACCTCGAGGGCTTCACCAAGATGAGCCACGCGCTGGAGCCGGAAATGGTCGCGGTGATCATCAACCGCTATCTGGAGATGCTCAGCCAGGTCGTGCTCGACCATGGCGGGGTGATCGACAAGTTCATCGGGGATGCAGTGGTGGCGTTCTGGGGCGCGCCGATCGCCAAACCGGATGATGGCGAGCGGGCGGCACGCTGCGGCTATGCCATCTGGCAGGCGGGTGAAGCCTTCCGCGAGGAAATTGCGGCGATGGACCCCAACTTGCCCAAGATCGGCAAGACCCGCGTCGGCCTGCACTATGGCGAGGCGGTGGTTGGCAATTTCGGAGGTGACAATCGCATCCAGTACACCGCGCTGGGCGATTCGATGAACACCGCAGCCCGGCTCGAATCGGCCAACAAGCCGCTCGACTCTTCGGTCATGGCCAGCCGCGAGTTCATGGAAAAATCCGGCTTGGACTGGTGGCGCGCGATGGGTACAGTGGTCTTGCGCGGGCGGGCCAAGCCGGTCGATCTGTTCGAACCGGCCCCCGATTTCCCGGATGAGGATCGTAAAGCGCTGGTACAGGCGTCGATCCTTATGGGGAGCGACCGCAAGCAGGCGGAACAGGTGATTGCCGGGGTCGTGGCGCGCCATCCGCAAGACAAGGCCTTGGCGAATCTGCTGGATAGGGTACAGAATACCGAAGGAGGGAGCGCATATGTTCTCGGTTAGGAAATTCACGATCGGTCTCGCACTGGCGGGCGCGGCGATTGCCGGCGCGGCGCAGGCGGGGGTGGTCGTTTCATCGAGCGGGCCTTCGGCCAGCCAGTTCCCGGCGGGCAAGAAGATCGACGACAATGGCTCGATCACGCTGCGCGATGGGGACACTGTCACTGTGCTGACCGGCGGTGGCACCCGCGTGATCAAGGGTGCCGGCGTGCACCGGCTCAGCGCGGCGGGTGAAAGCAAGCGCTCGACGTTTGCGGTTCTGACGCGCCAGCGGTCGGCTTCGCGGGTCCGCACGGGGGCGGTGCGCGGCACTGGCCCGGCGGCTGGCGCTGCTGAACGCAGCCCCAACCTGTGGTATGTCGATGTCTCGCGGTCCGGCACCATGTGCGTTGCCAGCCCGGAAGCGGTGCGCCTGTGGCGCCCGGGTGGCGATTCGGCAGCGGTCTACAAGCTGGGCAGTGGCGGGCAGTCGGTCGATGTCGCCTTTGCCGAGGCTACCCGCGACGTGGCGTGGGACGCGGCAGCCATGCCTGTGACCGACGGGGCAAAGTATTCGATCGCGGCGCCAGATGGGGGGTCGACGAACGAGGTTAATTTCGTCATGCTGGAAAGCGTGCCGGAAGAGCCGGAAGATCTGGCGGCGCGCCTCATCGAGAAGGGGTGCACCAACCAGCTGGAACTGCTCACTTCGGCGATGAGCTGAACGAATTACCGGGGCCATATGACTGGCCTTGCCGGGTCGCATTGCGGGAAATCCCAAAAGGGAACCGCGCACTGACGGGAACTCCGCCACGGCGGGGAGGGAATCGGTGGCGATGCCTCGCATCGCTGCGAAACGGGGAAGGCATATGGTCACTCGGCTCGACCGGGCCATGCGGGGAAAAGACGGCGCGGGATCGCGCCGTTTCGGCTGGCTGCTCCTGATTGCTGGTGCTGTGGCACTGCTGGTGCAACCGGGCTCGCCCATCCAGGCGCAGGCCAGCGGTGCACGCTATGAAGGCGTCGCCACATGCGCCGGCTCGACCTGCCATGGTCGTGCCGAAGGCAATGGCGAGGTGGTTCGCCAGGATGAAATCGCGACCTGGCAGGAGCCGTCCTCGGCCGCCGGCGCGCACAGCCGGGCCTTTGCGGTTCTTGCCAGCCCGCGCGGCAAGCAGATTGCGGCCAGCCTCGGGCTGGGTGCCGCGACGTCCGCACCGGCCTGCCTCGGCTGCCACGCCACCTATGAACCGGGCTCGCCTAAGGGCGAACGCTTCCAGATGTCCGACGGGGTCGGGTGCGAGAGCTGCCATGGCCCTTCGTCGACCTGGCTTGCCTCGCACTATGCCAAGCCCGCGACCCATGCCTCCAATGTCGCCAACGGGCTGATCCCGCTCGATCGCCCGCAGACGCGCGCCAAGGTTTGCCTTGACTGCCACTTCGGCGGGACCGGCCCCGGCCAGTTCGTGACCCATTCGATGATGGCCGCCGGCCACCCGCGCGTCTCGTTCGAGCTGGACCTGTTTTCCGCCCTGCAGCAGCACCACGACGAAGACGGCGATTATGCCGCGCGCAAGGGCAAGACCGACAATGTCCGCCTGTGGGCTGTCGGCCAGGCCGAAGCGGTGGTCCGTTCGACCGACCTGTTCGCCCGTCCCGGCTTCGGCACGGAAGGGGTGTTCCCGCAGTACTATTTCTACGACTGCCACAGCTGCCACCGTTCGATCAACGATGGCCCCCAGCGCAAGCTGACCTTCGAAACCAACCCGGGCCGTCCAATCCCGTTCGGCAATGCACCGTACAATGACGAGAACATCATCATGCTCTCGGCCATTGCCAAGGCGTTCGTGCCCGGCCGTGCGGCGCAGTTCGAAGCGGCGAGCAAGGACTTCCACCGCGCCATGGGGGTGGGCCGGGGTGAAGCTTCGGCAGCGGCGCAGCGCCTGCGTGGTGAAGCGGCGGCTCTGTCCGATGCGCTGGCCGGTCGCAGCTTCGGAAGCGGCGATGCCTTTGCCGCAGTCCAGGCCATTGCCGACCGCACCCTCACCGCACGGTTCACCGACTACAGCGGCTCGGCCCAGGCAGTCATGGCGGTCGACACCCTGCTCAATGCCATGGTCCGCGATGGCCGGATCACCACCGGCGCGGCTACCGGCATCCGGGCAAGCATCAACCGTGCCTATGGCGCAGTGCGCAGTCCGGAGAGCTACAATCCGGCCCAGTTCCGCGCTGCCCTTGGCCAGGCGACCAGTGCGATCGGAGCCCTGCGCTGATGGCCCGCAAGACGGCACCTGTAACGATTCTTGCCGCTGCGCTGGTTCTGTCGAGCTGCGGTGGCGCGGGTAGTTCCACGCCCGCCAACGGCGGTCCCACGCCGCCTCCGCCCCCTCCGCCGACAAGCAACCGGCTGTTCACCGACCCGGCGCAGGAAGCTCTCTCGGTGGCCGAGGTCCAGCAGGTGATCGCGCAGGCGGCGGGCGAAGCCCAGGCGCGCGGCCAGCCCGCCACCATTGCCGTGGTCGACCGGGTGGGCAACGTGCTCGGCGTGTTCCGGATGAACGGATCGCCGCAGACCACCCGGGTCAGCACGCGCCAGATCGGTGGCTTCGCGCAGAATGCCAGCGAGCAGATCGGCCTCCAGGGCGTGGACGTGCCTGCCGCCGCTGCCGCGATCGCCAAGGCGATCACCGGGGCATACCTGTCGAGCGGCGGCAATGCTTTCTCCAGCCGCACGGCAAGCCAGATCGTGCAGCAGCATTTCCCGCCAGCGCCGACCACGGTTGGGCTGGAAAGCGGCCCGCTGTTCGGGGTGCAGTTCAGCCAGCTGCCCTGTTCCGACCTCTCCGCGCGGTTCGTGGCGGGCGGCGGCACCGGCGCGCTGATCGGACCGAAGCGTTCGCCGCTCGGCCTCTCGGCCGACCCGGGCGGCTTCCCGCTGTACAAGAACGGCGTCGTGGTCGGCGGGATCGGGGTGGTCAGCGACGGAGACTACGGGTTCGATCCCAACATCCTCGATGTCGATGTCGACAACGAGGAAGCCATCGCGCTGGCCGGCTCGCAGGGCTTCGTGCCGCCGGGCACGATCCTCGCCGACCGGATCCCGGTCGATGGCACCACCTTGCGCTACAGCGACATGGTTCCGGCCGACCTCTCGCCGCTGCAGACCAACTTCGGTGCAGTCAACGGCCCGCTCGGCACGCTGATCGCGGTGACCGCCTATACCGACGGGACGATTCGTGCGGGCACTGCCTATGGTACCGAGGCTTCGGGCGTGCGGCGGAGCACGAGCGCGGAATTCTCGCTGCCCGATGCCTATGTCCTGACCAACGGGGCCGGGGCCGGGCGCTATCCGATCCGCAGCGGTACAGACGCGGGGATCGTGGCACAGCCGCTTACCGCTGCCGAGGTGCGCACGATCCTCGAGGAAGCGTTCACGGTCCTGTCCCGCGCGCGCGCGCAGATCCGTCGCCCGCTCGACAGCCGGATGCAGGCCACCATCAGCCTGGTCGATTCGCAGGGCGCCATTCTTGGCATCGTCCGCTCGCCTGACGGCCCCATGTTCGGCACTGACGTGTCGTTGCAGAAAGCGCGCACTGCGACGTTCTTCTCCAGCCCGACAGCAGCGGCGCAGATGGGCACGTCGGCGCGCAGTGCACCCTATGTACAGCGGGTCCGCACGTTCCTGGCCGATCCCAACGCCCTGACCGGGACCGTTGCCTTTGCCGACCGGTCCGGTGGCAACCTGGCGCGGCCCTATTTCCCGGATGGCGAAGTGGCGCAGGCGCCGGGACCTCTGTCGGTCGAGCAGTCGAGCCGGTTCAGCCCGTTTGCAGTCGGCCTGCAGAGCGACTTTGTGATCGACAATATCGTCCAGCACGTGGTCCACATCGTCACCAATGGCGGTTCCGCGGACACGCCCCAACGCTGCACCGGAATTACCCAGAACAACCGGCTGGCCAACGGCATCCAGATCTTCCCCGGCTCGGTGCCGATCTATCGCGGCAACCAGCTGGTCGGCGGGATCGGTGTCTCGGGTGACGGGATCGACCAGGACGACATGGTCAGTTTCCTCGGCACCCACAACGGCGGCCTGAAGGTGGGCGGGGTGGGCAATGCGCCGAAGGATATCCGGGCAGACCGCATCGTGATCAATGTCGGCGGGCGCGGTGTCCGTTTGCGCTATGTCAGCTGCCCGTTTGCGCCGTTCCTTGACGATCCGGCGCAGAACGTGTGCGAGGGTCTGTAGATGGTCGCGCCGGTCATCCTGCCGATGGTCATCCCGGTGGTCGCGCTGGCCGACACGGCGAACACTGCGCAAGCCGCGCAGCCGCGGTTTGACCAGGCGTTTGCCACTTTTGCCCTGCCGACCGCTGCGCCGCGCACGGAAGCTCTGCCGATCACCTTCGCCGAAGCGTTCCGGCCTTACCAGCATCGCCCGCTTGCCTCCTCGGCCAGCACTCTGGCGCTGGCCAGCGCGCAGGATGGGCAGCCCGCTGCCGAGGGTGAGGGTGAGTTGCCACCCGAACCAGCGGCTGCGCCCAGGATCGAGGTGGAGCCGGCCGAACCACCCATGGTCGACAACGAATCGATCGATGGCCGCCGCCGCCCGGGCTATGTCGAGGAACTGCCTGACCGGATCACCCAGACCAACGAAGGCGCGGTCCGCGCTCCGCCGCCCGAAGCCTTCCCGACCGACCAGATCCCGGTGCCCGACCGGTGGCGCCTCATCGAGAGCCTCGGGCTGGTCAAGGAACGGTGGTGGGACCCGTACAACCAGAACACCTACAAGGGTGACCGCCCGATCAACCCGGACAAGGTTCCGTGGCTGCCGATCAAGGGCAAGGACTGGTTCTTCGTCGTCAACGCCATCAGCGACACGATCCTCGAGCCGCGGACCTTCCCGATACCCGTAGGCGTCCAGACCACCGCCGATCCGGACCGGCTGGATGTGTTCGGCAACACGTCCAGCATTGTTGCTGCGCAGACCTTCATCACCGGGTTCGCGCTGATCAAGGGCAACACCGCGTTCAAGCCGCCAGACGTCGAATACCGCCTGACCCTGGCGTACAACATCAACCACGTCGACGTGCCCGAGCGGCGCGTGCTGTTCGTCGAGCCGACCAAGCCGACCCACCGCACCGATCACTTCCTTGGCGTGCAGGAAGCCTTCATCGATTACCACATCCGCAACGTGTCGGACCGGTACGATTTCGATTCCTTCCGCATCGGGATCCAGCCGTTCCAGTCCGACTTCCGCGGCTTCCTCTTCAACGACAACCAGCTCGGCATCCGCTTCTTCGGCAACCGCGACAACAACCGCCTGCAATACAATCTCGGTGCGTTCTGGCGGCTGGAGAAGGACACCAACAGCGGTCTCAACAGCGTGGTGCAGACCCCGCGCAGCGATTTCCTGGTGGTGGCCAACGTCTATCGCCAGGACTTCCTGATCCGCGCACTGACCAGTCAGTTCACCGTCGTCTACAACATGAACCGGGAGAAGAAGGACGTCGAGATCGACACCAACGGCTTCCCGGTGCGCCCAGCACTGCTGGGTGATCTGCGTGGGCGCGAATACGATGTCGTCTATCTCGGCTACAATGCTGACGGGCGGATTGGCCGGCTCAACCTGACCGCCAGTTTCTACGGCGCGCTGGGGGAAGACCGGAACAACTTCTTCACCAGCGAGAAGGCCGATATCCGCGCGTTCTTCGGCGCGGCGGAACTCAGCTACGACCACGACTGGAAGCGGTTCCGCCTGTCTGCTGCCTACGCCAGCGGGGATGGCGACCCTTACGACGACGTCGAAACCGGGTTCGACGCGATCTTCGAGAACCCGGTGTTTGCAGGAGCCGACACCAGTTACTGGATCCGCCAGACCATCCCGTTTGCGGGTGGCGGCCGGGTGATCAGCGTGAACGGGCGCAACGGCATCCTCAATTCACTGCGCTCGTCCAAGGAACAGGGCCAGTCGAACTTCAACAACCCCGGCCTGATGCTCGTCGGCGCCGGGGCGGATTTCGATATCACACCGGAATTCCGGCTGTCGGCCAATGCCAACCACTTGTGGTTCGAGAATACCGCGACCCTCCAGGCGCTGCGCAACGAAGGCTCGATCCCCAAGGATATCGGGTGGGACCTTTCGGCAGCGGCAATCTGGCGCCCGAAGTCGACCCAGAACATCGTCGTTCGCCTCAGCGGCGCCGCACTGGTCGCGGGCAAGGGCTTCCGCGACCTGTTTGACAACCTCGGCCAGGACAAGACCTACTACTCGGTCCTCGCCAACGTGACACTGGCTTACTGATGCGCATGATCCGCCTCTTTGCTTTCTGGATGGCCCTGGTACTTGCCGGTGGGGCGATGATCGTCAGCGGCACTGGCCGGGCGGCGGAAAAGGAAACCGTGGTCGAACGCGACTACACCAAGGTCCGTGCCGCCGCTGCGCCCGCGCAGCAAAGCCTTGAAGACATGATGGCCAAGTCTGACGGGTGCTATTCGTGCCACGTCAAGACCGATGCCCCGACCATGCACGCCACTCCTGCGGTGCGGCTGGGCTGCGTCGACTGTCACGGCGGTGATGCGAGCGTGCGCGGCAACAGCGAGCTGGAGCATGACGATCCGGCCTATGTCGCCGCGCGTGATGCGGCCCACGTGCTGCCGAAGTATCCCGACAGCTGGCACTTCCCCTCGTCCGCCAATCCGAAGCGGACCTACACCCTGCTGAACAAGGAAGCGCCGGAGTTCACCCGCTTCGTCAACCCCAGCGATTACCGCGTGGCGCGCGAATCCTGCGGCGCGTGCCACATGCCGGTGATCGAGGCGGCCGAGCGCTCGATCATGGCGACCGGCGCGATGCTGTGGGGCGGCGCCGCCTACAACAACGGGATTGCCCCGTTCAAGAACTACGTCTTCGGCGAGGCCTATACCCGCGATGGCAAGGCCGCCAAGATCGTCAGCCCGGGCGATCCGGCCGGTACGGTGACCGACGCGCAGAAAGCGCGCGGGGCGCTGGCGGCGCTCTATCCGCTCCCCGCCTGGCAGGTCATCCCGCCGGGCGACGTGTTCCGCGTGTTCGAGCGCGGCGGGCGCAACATCAACACCCAGTTTCCCGAAATCGGCCTGCCCAACCCGACCGGCCTTATCCAGCGACTGGAGGAGCCGGGCCGGCCGGATCTCAAGCAGTCGAACCGCGGCATGGCGACCGGCCTGCGCGTGGCGATCCCGGTGCTGAACATCCACAAGACCCGGCTCAACGACCCGATCATGTGGTTCATGGGCACCAACGACCAGCCGGGCGACTATCGCCACTCGGGCTGCGCCGCCTGCCACGTGGTTTATGCCAACGATCGCGAACCGCGCCATTCCTCGATCTATTCGAAGTACGGACGCGACGGGCAGACGGTGACGGTCGACCCGACCATCGCCAACAAGCTCGAGCCCGAGCATGATGACGGACACGGCGGCGGCCATGGCGCGAAGGCCTCAGGCGGCCATGGCGCGGTGAAGCAGCCGGGCGAGGATCATCACGGGGATGCTCACGGGGCTGATGACGGCCACGGCGGCAAGGCGCCGATGAAGGAGAAGGGCCACCCGCTGCGCCACATCTTCACCCGCTCGATCCCGACCTCGCAGTGCATGAACTGCCACATGCACCAGCCGAACATCTTCCTGAACTCGTACCTCGGCTACACCATGTGGGATTACGAGAGCGACGCGCCGTTCATGTGGCCGGGGCCGAACAACACCACTCCGCGCCCGCCGGGCATGTCGGACGAGGACTACCAGCGGATCTACAAACAGCAGCACTATCCCAATGCGGCAGAGACGCATGCCGTGCTGGAGCGCAACCCCGAAGGTGCCAGCCCGAAGGGCCTGTGGGGCGACCTCGATTTCCTGCGCAACGTCTATGACCTGAACCCGAACCTGCGGGAGACGCAGTTTGCCGACTACCACGGCCACGGGTGGAACTTCCGCGGGATCTTCAAGCGTGACCGCGAAGGTAACCTGCTTGATGCCTATGGCAAGATCGTCGACCCCGACGATCCGGAAAAGTGGCGCAAGAAGGGTGAGGGCAAGTTCGTCGAACCGGGCACAAACCCGGGCAAGGCCGTCCACATGATGGACATCCACGCCGAAGTCGGGATGCAGTGCGCAGATTGCCACTTCGCGCAAGATAGCCACGGCAACGGCCTGATCTACGGCGAAGTCGCCAACGCGATCGAGATCGGGTGCAAGGACTGCCACGGCACCGCTGACGCCTATCCCACGCTGATGACCAGCGGCCCGGCCGCGCCGCCCAAGGGCAACAACCTGGCCCTGCTGCGCAACCCGGACGGCAAGCGCCGGTTCGAATGGACTTATGGTATCGGCGGGCGGCGCACGCTGATCCAGCGCTCGATCGTCAACCCCGATCTCGAATGGCAGGTCAGCCTGACCAAGGACAGCGTCGATCCCGACCTGCCGCCGTGCGTGACCGAGGAGAGCTCGACCAGGTTCCCGTGCTTCAACCCCAAGTCCGCTCGCGCCAAGCTGATGAGCAAGGACGGGGCGGAAACCGGAGAGTTCGAGTTCGGCACCGGCGTCAAGGCCGATGACCGCGCGCACAAGGACGGGGAGATGGCGTGCTTCACCTGTCACCTCTCGTGGACCACATCGTGCGGTGGCTGCCACCTGCCGATCGAAGCCAACTGGAAGACCAAGCTGCACCACTTCGAAGGCGGGGAGACGCGCAACTTCGCGACCTACAACCCGCAGGTGGCGCGCGACGAGATGTTCCAGCTGGGCAAGCACCAGACCACCAAGGGCAACCAGATCGCGCCGATCCGCTCGACTTCGGCACTGGTGCTGAGCTCGACCAACATCAACCGTGAACGGATCTACATCCAGCAGCCGCCGGTGTCCGCGATCGGGTTCTCCAGCCAGGCGTTCGCGCCGCACTTCCCGCACACCGTGCGCCTGACCGAGACCAAGACCTGTTCCGATTGCCACCTGTCCGCCAAGGATGACAACAACGCGATCATGGCGCAGGTGCTGCTGCTCGGCACAAACTTCGTCAATTTCCTCGGCTACAATGCCTGGACCGGGCAGGAAGGCGGGTTCGAGGCCATCCGTGTGACCGAGTGGGACGAACCGCAGGCAGTCATGGGTTCGTACCTGCACAAGTACGCCTATCCCGATTACTGGAAGTCGTTCGTGGAAGAACACGGGCGCGAACTGGGCAGCTTCGTGCGCGGCCAGACCTTCGACGAGAACATGGAAGGCGAAACCAAGCCGTTCGAGGAATTCCTGAACTTCCACGAAGGCACACCCGGCCGGGTCGGATGCCTGCAATTGCGCGGCGAGTATATGTTCGTGGCCGAAGGCAGCGGCGGCTTCCGGGTCTATGACGTGGCCTCGATCGCCAACAAGGGTGTGTCCGAACGGATCATCACCGCGCCGTTCAGCAAGCTGGGCCATGATGCCCATGTCGCGAGCAAGAATGCGACCTGCATGGCGTTGCCGACGATGCAGGCGATCAACCCGCTGCGCAACACGCCGGAAATGCGCGAAATGAACCAGGAACAGGCATTCCTGCCGATCTACAACTACGCGGCGGTGACGGACTCCGAAGAGGGCCTGATCCTGGTCAACGTCAACACTTTTGCTGACGGTGAATTCCGCAACAACAAGCTCAAGCGGGCAGTCACCTGGAACCCGGGCGGCGTGCTCAACGGGGCGCGGCACATCCACCTGGCTGGCGAGATTGCCTACATCACCGCTGACAAGGGCCTCGTCGTGGTCGACCTGAGCGATCCGATGGACCCGCAACTGGCGGCAGTGCGCGAGCTGCGCGACGCGCGGGCCTCGGCGATCCAGTTCCGCTACCTGTGGGTGTCCGATGCCGACGGGATCAAGCTGTTCGACGTAACCCAGCTGCGCAACCCGGTGCCGGTGCCGCAGGCCACCGTGCCGCTGGCTGACGCACGCCGGATCTACGTCGCGCGGACCTATGCCTATGTCGCGGCCAAGGGCGACGGGCTGGTGATTCTCGATGTGAAGCAGCCGGAAAAGCCCAAGATCTACCAGAAGGTCACACTCGACGGACAGCTCAACGATGCCGAGGACGTGGTCGTGGCCAGCACCAATGCCACCCTGTTCGCCTATGTTGCGGACGGGCGGAACGGGCTCAAGGTGCTGCAGCTGACCAGCCCGGATACCCAGCGCAACTTCTACGGCTTCAGCCCGGCGCCCAAGCCGGAACTGATCGCCTGGTCGAAGACCAAGGGCCCGGCGATCTCGCTGAGCAAGGGCCTCGACCGCGACCGCGGCGTCGACGAGACCGGCGGGCAGATGGCCGTGTTCGGTCGGCTTGGTTCACGCCCGTTCACCCGCGCGGAAATGGAAAAGCTGTTCCTGACCAGCGGCGGCGTGCCGTGGAAGGTTGACGACGAGCCGGACATGACCGCTTGGATCGGGGGTGGTTCGTGGCGCAGCGGTGATGCCACCGGGATGGGCAACTGATCCCCATCGAGTGCATGTGATGCTGTTGATCACAGGGACCGTGCGGGTGCCGGCAGAAAACCTCGCGTCCGCACGGCCGATCATGAAGCAGATGCTCGATGCCAGCCGGCAAGAGCCTGACTGTGTCGAATACGTCTATGCCGAGGACCTGTTCGAGCCCGGACTGATCCACGTCAAGGAACTGTGGCGGACGCAAGCAGGGCTGGACCTGCACTTCCAATCACATCATCTGGCCGCGTGGCGGGCCACCTGGAACCGGCTCGGAATCGGTGAGCGCAACCTGCGGCTCTATATTGTCGATGAAGGTTGTCCGGTCTGATCGCTGGAATCGGGCCTGCCGATTTCGACCGCCTATTCCCGCTCGGCGAACATCTCGCGCATCATCGGTTGCAGGTGCACGCCGTAGAAGGCGAGCACGTCCCAGTCGTTGGTGCGCTCGTAGTGTGTCACCAGATCCTGCCCGTCCCAGCGGTGCAGCGCGTAGCCGGCCGGTTCGGTCGTGATCAGCGCGCGGTTGTCGGGCTTCTGCACATCGACCTTGCGCAAGTCGAGCGAGACCAGCGGGGCAACCGAAGGCGTGACTGAAATCGGCACGCCATGGAACCGGGCATAGATCGGCCGGTGCAGGTGCCCGCAGTGGATTGCGAGGACCTGGTCATGCCCGGCAATGGCGGCGGCGAGGTTGGCAATCCATTCCTCGCCCGGAGCCGGGTCCATCCAGTCGACCCCGGAGACCACCGGCGGGTGGTGCATGAACAGCACCGTCGGCGTTTCGGGATGGGCATCAAGCTGGGCGCGCAGCCAGTCACGCCGCCGGGTGCAGAACGCGCCGCCGTGGCGCCCTGGCTCGAAACTGTCGAGCATCACGATCCGCAGACCCTGCTGCTCGATCACATAGTGGATGAAACCGTCTTCGGTCGGAGTGTCGGGGAAGGCTGCGAGCAGGCCCTCGCGACTGTCATGGTTGCCGGGAATGGCATAGACCGGGAACGGACACCCCTTCAGCAGCTCGGCGATCTTCTCGAAGCTTTCGACGTCGCCGTGATCGGTCAGGTCACCCGTCAGCAGCAACATGTCGACCTTGTTCGGCGCCGACAGCAGGCGGTCGAGCGTCTGGCGGAACCGGATACGGTTTAGCTCCTCCGGACGCGCGTCAGGATCGAACCCGATATGGATATCGGTCATCTGCGCTATAAGCATTGGCGAACCCCTCCCCCGGCCTTTATCGCGGCTTCCGGCCCAGCAAGGCCACCTGATCCTTGGACTTGGTCGGGTGGTTTGCAGGCATGGGGCCCTTTTTCGGGTGGTAGGAATGGCACATTGCGCAGCTCGATGGAACCTCTGCCTTGCGGGCATCCTCGCCCAGGTGGCAATCGCGACAAATCGCGATTCCGGGAAGCAGCAGGTCGCTTGACCGGTCGGAGGTGCTGGCCTCGTGACAGGTCGAACACTTCTCTTCCTCGTGCTCCTTGTGGTCGAACCAGCCGTTGAGCAGGTAAGTGCTGCGCAGGTAGACCGGCATCACGTCCATCCGCCCGTTGCTGGATGTCGGATAGTGGCACTCGCCGCACACCCCGTCGCGTGACAAGGCCCGGTTGATGCCGACCAGAGTTGGCCGCGGCGGGCCGAACACCAGGTAGTAGGGTCCGCCGACCCCGAACTGGACCGGGCGGCGCCGGACGCGCACGATCGGGCGCCGCCGGGCGCGGTCCATTGCGGCAAGATCGGCGCGCAGCTGGGCGACGTCACCGTGGCGCAGCGTGCGGAAGGTGCTGCCGACCTTGTCATAGACCAGGCTGTGGCAGCTCTCGCAATCTTCCTCCATGTCGACCGGCAGGAAGCCCGACTTATCGGCGGTCGGCGTGTGGCAATCCGCGCAGACCAGCGCCGCGCCATAGCCCTTCTTGGCACCGATATTGCCGGCCATCCGGGCGACACCGCCGCGCGGGTCGAGGTGCATGTCATGCGGGAAACGCAGGCCGTGCTGCTCCATCGGCTTCTTGTCGAGCGACAGGCGCTCTGTCTTCTTGCTGCCCATCTGCGGATGGAACACCGCCTGGAACTGCGGGTGCGCTTCACCGAAATCAGAGGCATTGGCGAGCACGGTGTCGGTCAGCCGGGTGTCGAGCGCGTCGTGGCAATCGGCGCAGAACTGTTGCGGCGTCGGCGCCATCTTGCCTTCACCTTCGTGCTCGGTGTGGCAGGTGGTGCACGATCCCTGGCCTTCCTTGCCGAAGGCCCCGGCGACGCGCCACAGCGCGGCATCGAATGGCTGGAGCGGGCCGCGGCCCTTGTTCTGCCGGTCAATCTCGGCATGGTCGCCGATTGTCTCGTGGCAGGTCAGGCAGGTCTCGTCGCGGACGGACTCGAACGGTTTTACGTGGCAGGCCTCGCAATTGTCTTCCAGCGCGTGGTGCGCCTGGCTGAGCTTGCCGCTGC
>JAHDXX010000058.1 GCA_023384025.1 Sphingomonadaceae bacterium | reverse complement strand
GCAAGGGCCGCCCGATCCGCTCCGGCATTTCCGGCAACGTCGCGATCAGCGAACCTTACCAGAGTGCCGCCATGCTCGAGCAGTTGCAGCTGCGCCAGCTGAGTGGCCAGGGCTCGGCATCGTCGAGCTGGTCGGTGGAAGGCGACGACGGCGTAGCGCTGATCGAGCTGGCGCCGACAATGGTTTCGGGTCCGCTGCAGATGACCTTCACCTTTGCCGACCGCGACATCTCGCGCACCCAGCACCTCGACACCTGGGTCGTGCCCGGCGATCTGGAATGGACCCTTGTCGGTCTCGCCGAAGGCTCCGTCGGTGCGAAGTCTGTCGCGGACAACATGGAACGGACCGGCCGGTTTGACAGCGACCTGGGCGACAATGCCCGCGTTGCCTTCTACGCCAAGGGCCGCGTTCTGGGTCGCTTCCTGATGACCCTGGCTTACGACAGCGCCAAGCAGCGCGATGACCAGCGCCTGCTCGGCGCGATCGATCCCAATGCCTACTACACGGTGTTTGCCGACGGGTCCGACCGCCGCTTTGACGCCGCCAGCCAGGAAAAGCTCTACGTCCGCATCGAAAGCAGCACGTTCTACGCTCTCTACGGCGATTTCGTGACCGGCTTCGACCAGACTGTGCTTGCGCGTTATCAGCGCACCTCGACCGGTGTGAAGGCAGAGGGCCGCTTTGGCGATTTCCACGCGCAGGGCTTCGCTGCTGAGACCGCCAACCGCTATCGCCGTGACGAGATTCAGGGCAGCGGCCTTTCCGGCCCCTATCGCCTGAGCGACCGCAACGTTCTGGCCAATTCAGAACGTGTCGCGATCGAGGTCCGTGACCGCTTCCGCTCGGAAGTCGTCGTCGCGCGCCGCGACCTGACCCGCTTCATCGACTACGATCTGGACCTCCTGGCGGGGACCATCACCTTCAAGGAACCGGTTCTCAGCCGCGATTTCGACCTCAACCCGCAATTCATCGTGATCGACTATGAAGTCGAAGATGGCATCGGCGAGAAGACCTGGAACGCCGGTGTCCGCGCCGACTACACGTTTGCTGATGGGGCCGTTCGCGTCGGCGCCAGCGCGATTACCGACAAGGGCGATGCCGCCCGGACCGAGCTTGGCGCGCTCGACGTTCGTGCCCGGATCGGCGCGGCGACGGAGCTGCGCGCCGAGATCGGGATGAGCCGTGCAAACCAGGCTACGGCCACCGGCTGGCTGGTCGAAGCCGAGCACCGCACCGGTTCACTCGATGTGCTGGCCTATGCCCGTTCGGTCGATGCCGATTATGGCACCGGCCAGCAGAACGGCGCCGAGCTCGGCCGCCGCAAGTTCGGGGTCGATGCCCGCTATGCGGTCAACGACCAGCTGTCCGTGGTCGCCAGTGGCTGGCTCGACCAGAGCCTGATTGATGCTGGCGAGCGTCAGGCTGTGCAGCTCGGTGCCGCCTGGCGGACCGGCAACACCGATGCGCGGATCGCTATCGCGCACTTCGCCGATAAGCGCGCGGATGGTTCCAAGGGCGATTCGACCGTGCTTGAAGCTGGCCTGACCCAGCGCCTGTTCGGTAACCGGCTTGAACTGGGTGCCACGACGAGCCTCGCGCTCGACCAGACAGAATCGGCAGACTTGCCTGCGCGCCATCGCTTGCGCGCGCGCTTTGCCGCAACCGACTGGCTGAAGCTGGTCGGCAACTACGAGATTGCCGACGGTGCCGATTTCAAGGCCCGCACCTTCAACGGCGGCGTCGAGCTGTCGCCGTGGCGGGGCAGCCGGGTTCTGGCGACGCTTGGCCAGCAGGACATCGACGAGTTCGGCGGGCGCAGCTACGCCGCATTCGGTCTGTCGCAGAGCCTGCAGGTCACCCCTTCCCTGACGCTTGATGCCACGGTCGATGGGAACCGCGCGTTGTCGGGTGCCAGCCCGTTCGACCTGATCAACCCTGACCACCCGGCAGCTTCCGGCGGCCATCTGGGCGAAAGCGGACAGCTGTTCGAGGACTTCAGCGCCGTGACCATGGGCGCCGCCTGGCGCAAGGACCGCTGGGCGGCGACCGTGCGCGGCGAACTGCGCGATGGCGAACTGGCCAACCGCCGCGGTGCGACCTTCGGGGTGATCCGCCAGCTGGGTGAAGGCGTGGTGGTCGGCTCCGGCGCCAACTGGACCCGCGCCAAGGCAGAAAACGGCGCCCAGACCGAGATTTTCGATGCAGCCCTGTCGATGGCCTTCCGCCCCGACGCATCGGCCTTCGCGTTCCTCGGGAAACTCGAGTTCCGCAGCGATCGCGTGGTCGACGCCATTGCCGGTGAAGCAGGCCCCGCCGGTCGCTCCGCGCTTACCGTGACCGGTGACGCCAAGGCCCAGCGTCTTGTGGCAAGCCTCTCGACGAACTGGTCGCCACGCGGCAAGGACGATGAAAACATGGTCCGGCGGACGGAAATCGGGGTTTTCCTTGGGGCGCGCTACAATTTCGACAAGTTCGAGGGTTTCGACCTCGGCAGCACCACGCTTCTCGGCGGGCTCGACGCCCGGATCGGGATCGGCGAGCGCTTCGAGATCGGCGGCGCAGCGACCGTACGAGCCAATATCGACGAAGGCACGACCAGCTTCGCGATCGGGCCGCAAGTCGGCTTCAGTCCGACAAAGGACACGCTCGTGACCGTTGGCTACAACGTGACCGGTTTCCGCGATCCCGATTTCTCCGCCGCGCGCCATACCGACAAGGGCCTGTTCGCTGCGGTCAGGGTCAAGTTCGACGCGGACAGCTTCTCCTTCCTCGGCCTGGGGAGGCGCCAGTGAGCCTCCGCTTTTCCAGGATCGGGACTTTGTTCGTCCGGCTGACACTGCTCTTGCTTGCGGCGCTTGGTCTCGCACCCGCCGCGATGGCGCAGACATCGGTTACCTTCTCGCAGACGACTACCGGGACCATCAACAACACCACGACCTGCACCGCACCACTGGTCCGCAATTTCACGGTGACCAATGTGTTCACGGTTGCTGACGTCAACATCGGCGTGCTCGCGACCCATACCTGGCGCGGTGACCTTCAGATCACCCTGCAATCGCCAAACGGAACCCGGGTTCAACTGGTAAACGGCGATGTCAACAGCACTGACGGAGACAACTTCAACGTCTTGCTCGATGATGCCGCAGCGCAGGTCGTGAATACCGATCCCTTGTCCGGGAACCATTCGACCACCGCGCCGCCTTACCAGAATACGTTCCGCCCGAACAATCTGCTGTCTGCGTTCAATGGTGGTCCGTCGAACGGAACCTGGCGTCTGGAAATCTGCGACTTGTTCCCAAGTGCCGACAACGGTTCATTCCGCCGCGCCGACCTGACCCTGACATCGGCACCGTCGAACTTCGCGGACCTGTCGCTGACGAAGACACTGATCGGCGCAGCGCCAGTCAGTGGGGGCACTGCTACATGGCGGCTGACGGTGACGAATTCAGGGGCATCGACACAGGCTGCCAATAGCGTGGCCGTTACCGATGTGCTTCCTGCCGGCTTCGTGTTTTCCTCGGCGTCCGGAACCGGCACGTACAACTCTGCGACAGGCGTCTGGACCGTCGGTTCGGTGCCAATCGGCCAATCCCGCTCGATCGATATTGTCGGGACGGTGAACGCCAGTGCGGGAGCAACCATCACCAACATCGCCGAGATAACCGCCAGCAGCGTCACCGATAGCGATTCCACACCAGGCAACGGGGTCACCAGTGAAGACGATTATGCCTCGGCAACGTTTGTTGTGGCTGGCGCCCGGGTCGCAGGAATCGCGCCTACCCTGACTTGCCCGGCCGGAACCGTCCTGCATGACTGGGATCCGCTCACCTGGACCCCGGGCAGCACCAACAACAGCTATGCCTTGTCTACCTTGGGATCGATCGGCTTCTCGCTAACCAATCCGGGTTTGTGGTTGAACAACGCGGGTCTCGGGGGGCAATCACCGAACCTGCAGAATGTGGTGAATGGAGGCATTCTCGGCCAGAATTCGCTGGTTCAACTAGTTGACCTTCCGGACCTGAGTTCAAGGGTGGTGACAACCATTACCCTGCCCAAGGTCATGCAAGGCGCGCAGTTCAACCTGTATGATGTCGACTTCGGCGCTGCCCAGTTCGCGGACACGGTCACAGTCGAGGGGCGTCTGTCCGGGGCAACGGTCTTGCCGACGCTTACGAACGGCGTCGCCAACTACATCATCGCCAATTCCGCTTACGGCGACGGCGTGGCCAACAATGACTCTGCCGATGGCACCGTGGTGGTGACGTTTACCAGCCCGATTGACACGATCATCATCCGCTATGGCAACCACAGCGCTGCCCCTGCCAACCCGGGGCAACAGGCCATCTCGGTAAGCGACATCACCTTCTGCCATCCGATCACCACGCTCAACGTGTCGAAGACCAGCAGCGTGATCTCTGACCCGGTCAACGGGACGACCAATCCGAAGGCAATACCGGGGGCTCTGGTTCGTTACTGCGTGACAGTCGCCAACGCGGGGACCGTTTCGGCAACCACTGTGATTGCAACGGATACGCTGCCCGCAGATGTGACTTACGTCGCCAACAGCTTGCGCACCGGCACCAGCTGCGCAGCGGCAACGACCGTTGAAGACGACAACAACACCGGCACCGACGAAAGCGATCCCTATGGCGCATCGCACGCCAGCGGTACGGTCATCGGCATCGCCGCGAACCTGCCCGCAGCGCAGTCATTCGCCTTCCGCTTCGACGCCATTGTCGACTGACGAACCGCGCGGCGGACCACCAGGGTCCACCGCGTTCCGGTTCAGCGGCTGACCGTAATTGCTCCGTCACCGACGATGGCGAAAGCCGACCAGTAGAACGGATGCGATGTGTCTGCATCGTCCATCAGCCCGATCTGCGACTGGCGCAGCGCGGCTGCTGTAGCATCGCCCTCTCCGCTCAGCAGGCCGGAGATAAGCCGCTTCGTGGCGTCGTAGTCGTCGGGCACAGGCCAGTGGCTCGCCACCACTGTCCGCCCGCCCGCGCCCACGAAAGCCCGGACCAACCCATCAAGCGCGAAATCGCCACCGGAGGTCACACCCGCCTCGCGCGTCGCACCGACGGTTGCGCTGCCTGCCGTGTCGCAGGCTGACAGCACCACCAGGTCTGCATCAAGCTGGAGCGAGAAGATCTCGGCGAACGTCAGCAGGCCATCCGAGCCTTCTCCACCGAAGGAAGTCAGCAGGGCCGGACGCGGCGGGCATTCGGGCTTGGGGGCAGTTACCAGCCCGTGGGTGGCGAAGTGGACGATCCGGTACTCCTTCAGGTCCGCTTTCTGCTTTATCGCATCATCCGTGAAATCGGCACGAGCGATCACTTCGCTTGCTCCGCCATCCGCGCCGCCAAACCGGGCCGCGGCGGAATAGAGCTCTTCCGACGAAATCGGATTGGCCCAGACCGATGGGGACCATTGGCAATCGTCACCGCTCCCAAATACGGACCGGGTTCCGGTGCTGCCGTCGGCTACCTTGTCGACCGGCTCGTTCTGTCCCAGGCCGAGGTAGGATTTGCTGGCACCCGACTTCTTCGCGGAACGAACGTCACGGAATGCGGCGGGTGACACCGACGTGCTGATTTCCGCAGTCCGCCCGAGCCAGGCCGTACCGCGGAAGTCGTATTCGTCACCACCCTTGGCGAGATTCTCCGTGTACCTCTCGACGCTGGCATCGTCCGTCACAAGCAGGTTCATTGGGATCCGCAGCAAGGCCCCGTCGGGTTCGAAAATGATGTGCTTCATTGTCGGCAGTTTCTCGCCAACAGGTTCGAACAGCCGGGTATAGAGATCGCGCGACTTGGCGATCTCGAACGGGAAGGTCAGGATTTCACCACCTTCGTTGATCGCGATGCTGGCCCGCAGTTCGTCAACCGCCCGCTCCATCTGGGCAGGCGTGATCCGCGCGCGGAACGCAGTGGCATCGTCCTTCGTCGCATAGACCACGAAGGTTTCCCGATCGAGATTGACGACCTTCACATAGGCCTCGCCCTCGCGCAGGATGCCCTGCAGGCTTTCAAGCTGGACCGCACCTTCGGACACAGCCCGGAACCGCGGGTACTCGGCCAGGCGCTGCTGGAGTTCTGCCTGTTCCTTCTCCAGTTGTTCGAGGCGCTGCGTACGCTCGGCCAGCAGGGCCGATGCATCGGGCGTCAGCTGGGCACCGGTCTGCATCTCGAGAATGGAACCGCGCAGCCGCTCGATCGCCCGGCCCACGTTGGTGGTCTTGCGGAACAACTGGGAAGCCTCATCGCTGCCGCCTGAAAGTTCACGTGCCAGCACGGCCTGCGTCTGGGCAAGGCCCGGGCGCTGGAGCAACTGGCTGGCGGAGAAGATATCAGCGGCCGCCCTGTTTCCTTCGCCGGACGAAAGGAGGAGGTTGAAGTACGGTGACAGCAATCCGCGCAACGCCGGTGCTGGCCGACCCTCGGCCTTCGCGACAATGTCACGATAAACAGCCAGCGCCTCGCCTTCTCGACCACTGCGGGCGAAGTACCCGGCCATCTGCGCCCGCGCCCCCTGCAAGAGCGGCGAACCAGGGTAATGCAGGTCGAGCAGGGCTATGCCCTCCTGGTGCAGCGCTTCCACATCGCCGCCGCGACCTCCCTGCTCCGCCAGTTCGGCGAGCTCTCCGAGAATCTGGGCACGAAGCCAGATCACCGAGTTGACCCTGCCGCCACGGACCTCCGCGAGCACTGCGCTGGCCGAGCGCAATTCCGGCTCAGCTTCCGCGCTCCGTCCGAGCAAGCGCAGGGCCGTAGCGCGCAGGTAGCTCGCTTGTCCGTCGAGCAACTGGGCTTTCTCCAGTGCTGTCAGGGTCGAAGAGAAACCGCCAAGTGACGAACCATTCTCGGCCGCAAGCCTGCGGGCGAGGTTTTGCCCAATCGTCAGCTGCCGCAGTTCGCTGGCATCGGCAAAATCGCCGCGCAGCGGGGCATCGATAATCCGCAACGCTTCCCCGCCGTTCTGCCGGTTGAGAGCATCCAGTGCCTCGTAATTGCGCAGCATCCGCCCCAGCACCGGACTGGTCGCCGTCTGCCCGCGCACCGAGTTGAACAGCTTGAGCGCCTCGCTGTAATTGCCAAGGTTAGATTGCTGCAAGGCTTCGTTGAGGCGGGCTTCGACTGCTCCGGTGCCGGACAGAGCGCTGGCCGATGCGGCGAAGAATTCCGCCGCTTCGGCAAACCGGCCGCTGTTGCTGCGACGATATGCCTCAGACAGCGCCTGGTCGGCCGAGATTGCCTCTGCCTGCGCGCGGGCAAAGGCTGCGGCATCGCTGGCCTGGGTCAGGGGAATCTCGACATTGCCTGCAACCAGACGGTCCGTTGCGAGCGAGGCGAGGCCGATCCGCAACGCGTCATCATAGGCCGCAAAGCCGCTCGCCGCGAAAGTACGGTTACCGGCTTCACCAACGACGACGCTGGTCCGGATGATGCTGTTGGCGTTGGTGCATGTAAGCCCGCGGGCCTCGGGCAGGCCATCCGGCTTTGCTGGCAGGTCCCTCCCGCTGCACTGCGATCCGCCTTCGACGAACCGTGTCTCGGCCTCGGCTGCGAGCTTGCCGCGCTTGACCCACAGAGTACCAATCGGTGCAGCGGCATCCCGGCAGATGATCGAATAGCGCCGGTCGAACAGCCCTGCCCCCGCTTCCGGAGCCATGATCTGTGCTTCGCACAGCCCATTGGAACCGACCGGAAAACTGTCGCGCAGGCTGATCGGGCGCTGCTGCTGGGCAGAGAGCGAGACCGGGGCGACCGACGCGGTGAGCGAGCCCGCCACAACCGCGCAAAGCGAGAACGCCTTCACAGGATTACTCCGCACCTTCATCCTCCTCATCGCTTTCGCCGTCTTCATCCGCGACAGTGTAGAGCGAGCTATCGCCACCGCTCATCACACCGTCATCAAGAGCAGCTTCCTCGGTCGCGGCAGTCACTTCCACCAGTCCCGGGAAGTCGATCCCGAATTCCGCCGCGGTCTCCTCCTCTGCCGGTGGTACCGGTTCGGGCTCGGTTGTCGGGGCCTCCACCACGGTCGGATTGTTCACTGCCGGCGCCATCTGCTCGACAATTTCCTGCGCATTGTTCGGGCATTCGTTGGTGGTGATGTCACAATCGTTGAACATGCTGCCATCGACGTAACTGGTCGATACCCCGGTTGCAGAAGCGGCCTTGTTGAAGTTGACCAGATCGTAGAACGCCTCGCCGGTCACCAGCGTCCCGTCGGCGTTACGCTTGGCCCCATAGGCAAAGACTTCGATGGGCTGGGGCGGCTCGCCGTCGAGGAATGAGAACGACCGGATCGACAGGATCCCGTCGCCGACAAGGATGCCGCCTTGCGCATCTTCGGTGCCCGTATTGCGCACGAACAGCGACGTACCAACCGAGATGTCGATCGCCCCGCCTCGCAGATAACCAAGCGGATCGTCGCTGCCGGCGGCGGCAGTCTTCAGCGCATCGTCCCTGCCCGCGAAGCTGGGATCGGCCTGCAACTGTCCGATCAGGTCAGCGTCGCCCACCCATATGTTGTTGGATGTAAGCGACAGCGAACCGGACGGGTTACCCGCAGAATCGACCACGGCGATCCCGCCCGGCGTTACCACCTCCAGTCGTTCGCCGGCGAAGATTTCGAAGGCATCGGTGGCGGCAGTGTCCTGATAGACCAGCAAGCCTTCGACCCGGATGGTCCCCTGGGTGGTCAGGCTAACCGAGGACGGCCCATCGTCCTGCGAGCCGATGATAGTCAGGTCACGGACCAGCACGTCAGGTTCATTGGCACCGAGCGAGCCGATCACCGGCGCGGTGAACGACACCGAGCCGGCCTCGATCCGCTCTGCCTCGGCCTGGGTCAGGGTGTAGCCGGCTTCCTCGGTGGTACCGCCAAGGATAGCCGTGTGTGCGGTGTCGAGCGAAGTGAGCGACACGTTCACGCCGCCAATCCGGGCACCATTGTTGATGTTCAGTTCGCTAGACGAGAGCGACAGGCTTTGCCCGCCAAAGTTGATAACGTTGTCGTTGTTGCCGCTGATCGTGATCGTGCCCGGCGTTTCCAGGGTGATAGCCGCAGTCGGCGCAGTCACACTAGGGCCGCCAATCAACGCTCCGTTGGTCGCCGAAATATTGATGCCCCCGCTGGCTGCGACATTGGCAGCAGCATTGATCAGGATCGAACCGCCGTTGGCGCCCCACTGCATGTCCGAGCCACCGTCCGTCGCCGTGGAGTTGACGTTGAGTGTATCGAACGCCGCAGTCGAGTTGGTGGTGAGGATCGTGACTTCGCCTGCGGTATTGACTGCTGCGCCAAGCGCACCGTTCTCGAGCGTTGCCAGGCCGGCATCGAACGACGACACGCCGCCGGTGTCCTCGAGCACAAGTGCGACCCCGCCACCCGATGCGCTCGCTCCGCCGACCGAATTGGCGATCGAGGACTGGACCAGCTCGACCGTCGCGACGAGGCCGTTGACCAGCCTGAGGATCGACGAGCCGCCTGTGGCCGTGCCACCCTGGAACGCATCTGCATTGCTGTTGATGTCGATCTTGCCGGTATTGACCTGCGAGCCGCCAAACACGTCCATGAAGGCCGAGCCGCCCTGGGCGTTGCCCCCGGTACCACCCGTGGTGCCGATCAGCGGGTCGAGCCCCGTCCGGCCCGTCGCATGGATCACGGTATCGACCGAGGTGCTGTAGTTGGCGCCAACCAGCTGGATGAAGGCATCGCCGCCTGTCGCAGCGCCATGAGTGCCCGATGCGCTGACACCACCGTTGCCATCGGCTTCCACGCGCACGCCAGTCGTATTGATCGTCCCGCCGTTCACCACCAGGCTGGCGGAGCCGGCAGTGGCAATGCCGCCAGCACCCGTGTCCGATGCACCGGCATTGGCATTCCCGCCGATAATCAGGTTGCCGCCGACAATTGACCCCGTGTTCACGATCACCGTGGCCGATTGCGGCGTTGCATTACCCCCGGCTCCGGTCGTTCCGGTACCGGCAAAGCTGTTGCTTCCGACCAGGAAATCACCCGGAGCACCGGTTGCCGGATCTGGCAGGATGTTGATCACGCCACCATCATCGACCAGCACCGTCGCAAGTCCACCCGACGCATTGCCGCCGCTCGCGCCATTGCCACCGGTATTCTGCGCGACCATGATCGAGCCCGGGCCGAGATTGGCAGTACCGGCAATGACTTCGAACGTGGCAAGCCCGCCCGAACCATTGCCGCCGACACCCGTGCCGGAGCCGTTGCCGCCTGCTCCACCGGCGACTCCGCCGGGGAATGCAGCGGTCAACGTTCCCCCGTTTAGAACCGAGATGAACCGCTGCCCACCCTGTCCGTTGCCGCCATTGATGTTCAACGCGGTGTCGAGGCTGTTGCCGCCGTTGGCAAACATGCTGAGGTGAAGCGGGCCGCCGGTAAGCGTACCGCCGTCGACGCTGATCGTCCCGGTCCCGCCGACACCAAGGCCACCGGTGCCGCCATCGACCGAAGACCCTCCACCGAAGCCGCGCGAGAACAGCCGGACCAGGCCGGTGCTGCCGCCGGTCGTCGGCAAATTGATCGTCCCGCCCGAAGTCGCGAGAATGTCGATTGCACCGCCGGTGCCGGTTCCGCCAATGCCGGTCCCGCCCGTGGTGTTGCCTCCTCCCCCTGTAGCGACAAGCACCGCGCTCTGGGTAAAATTGGCAAACAAGCCGTTCGGGGTGTTCTGGATGGTTATGCTGCTACCCGTATCGCGGGATTCGATATAGGCGCGGCCGCCGGTTCCCTGCCCGCCATTTGCCGAAGGCCCGGAACCGCCCACGCCGTTTGCAGCAACCTGGGCTGCCCCAATCGTCAACGTCCCACCGGTCTGCGTGAGGAGATAGGCTTCACCGCCTTGACCCGTGCCACCGGTGAACCCGGTGCCGAGCGTTTGACCGCCGATCCCGTTGGCTGTGACCTGAGCCGTACCAGTGACCGTTGCGTTACCTGCGATTGTAGTGAAGGTTGCGATATCGGCTATGCCGCCCGTTCCGGTGGCTCCATCTGCACCGGTCGACTGCCCCCCGAAACCGTCGGCAATCAGAGTGGCGTTGCCGTTGATATTGGCTGTGCCGCCCTGGAATCCGACGAATGATTCACCGCCGGTTCCGGCGCCGCCCGATCCGGCCTGACCAGCTCCACCCGCACCGCGGGTATAGGCGATCAGACCCGTGATGGTCGCCGTCCCGCCATTGGTGGTAAGCAGTCCTGCATCGCCGCCCTGGCCTGCCCCTCCATTCGCGCCAGTTCCGCCCGTGCCATCGGATTCGACCGTCACGATGCCGGCCTGCACGCTGGAAAGGCGTGCGGTAAGAAACGCCCCTCCCCCGGTACCATTGCCACCGTTTCCTGTGGCAAATCCCAAAGTGGAATCGAGCCCCCCGGACCCGCCGATGCCGGTTGTGCGAATCAGCGCATCACCGAAGCGGACAAGCCCGGCGGAGACCGAACCATTGCCGGAGCCGATGAACATTCCGCCCTGCGCCGTACCGCCGACGCCATTGCCGCCCGCCCCGCCTGCAAGGGCTCCGGCGCCATCGCCGCCCTGCCCGCCAAGACCGACCGAGAAGACCTGAACGGCCCCGTTGATAATCACCGAGCCACGGTCGCCTTGGGCGAGCAGGTATGCGCCGTTGCTGAAACCCGCATCAGCCGCATTCGTCGTGCTGATCGATCCGCCAAATCCGTCACCGCCACGGCCGCCAGCGATTGTGGAACCGTCCGAGGCACCACCACGTCCGCCAGTGCCATCCGCCAGGATGTTGACCACATCGCCAACCGTAATCGTCGCATCGGTCGTCAGCGTGCCATTTGCCTGAGTAAAGGCATTGCCGCCGATGCCAGTACCGCCTTGCCCGCCGAAGCCGAACGCCGCATCACCGCCAAAGCCGCGGGTCGTCGCATTGACCGGACCGCTGATCGCGATCGAACCGATGCCAGCAAAGGCACCGGCAATACCGCCGGTGCCATTGCCGCCGTTTACGCCCGCACCGCCGCGTCCTTCAGCGGACGTATTGAACGCGCTGCCCAGCGTGATCGAACCACCCTGGGTCGACATGCGCGCCCGCCCGCCAATCGCGTTTCCGCCAAGACCTGTCGTGCTCAACCCTGCAAGCGCCGAGGCTTGCAGCGACACGATGCCGGCAATGTTCGCTGAGCCGACCTGCACGACGCCGCCCGCGTTCCCGCCGGTTGCATTGCCGCCCGGGCCGCCGTTCCCATTGCCCCCGTCTGCTGCTGCATCGAGCACGAACGAACCGGTCAGTTGCAGGGTGCCGTTCGCCACGTTGAAGAGCGCGGTTCCTCCTGTCGCCGAACCGCCGGCTCCGCCGGTCGCGTTGCCGCCGACTGCGCCAGCATCCGCTGATGCCGAGCCTCCTGTGACCTGTCCACCGTTCTGGATATCGAAACCGGCGGTCCCGCCGGTTGCGCTACCGCCGACTGAACCGGTTCCGCCGATCCCGCGACCAGTGAACGAGCCATTGGCCAGTGTCACATCACCGTAAGTCGCGGTGACGGCGGCAAACCCGCCGGTACCGTTGCCACCAGCACCGGTAATGATCGGCGAGGACGCCGACGCTCCGCCATCACCGCCACGTCCAAGCGCCGAAAGTGTGACATCACCAAAGGTCGAGGAACCCAGTGCAATGGCCCCGGTGCCACCGGCAAGATAGAGACCGGCCTGGGCCGTACCGGCACTGCCGTTACCGCCCGCCGCACCGGGATCAACGCCATCGCCGTTTCCACCATTGCCACCAAAACCGTCTGCCCTGACCGTTAGGGTTCCGGCCACATTGAGCGTGCCGTAGTCGGCCTGTGCCAGCGCAAAGGCCCCGTTGTTGAAGCCCGGATCGACCGGGTTCTGGGACCCAAAGCTGCCGCCCTGGCCAACGCCGCCCTGCCCGGGCCCGATGCCTGCGCCACCGGCTCCGCCATTGCCACCAAAGCCAATCGATTCGACAACCGCATTGCCTAGAATTGTCAGATTTGCCGCAGCGACGGCACTCCGCGCTGCATCAAGGAAAGCGAGACCGCCCTGGCCAAGGCCTCCCTGTCCGCCAAAGCCCGGTGTCGCCACCCCACCAGCGCCATTTGCGCGAACCTGGGCCGAGGCAACGGTAACCGCACCCTGATCAGCAAAAATCCCGGAGAACCCACCAAGACCGCTGCCGCCATCGACACCCTGTCCGCCAAAAGCATTCGCGCTGGACTGATAGGAGCCATCGACCGTAATCGTCCCGAGGACGCTGCCGAGCCGAGCAAAGCCGCCGGTGGCGTCACCCCCGCGGCCACCGAAGTTGCGGCTGCCGAATGCCTCGGAAAGGACCGTTACGTTGCCGGTAACGTCGATCAGGGCACCGGCACTGTTGGTTGTAATGGTGGCGTTGCCACCGGACGCAGTTCCCCCGATCGAGGTCGCGTTACCGTCTCCGGCAACGGCGCTGGCGTCGGCGAGGAGATTTCCGCTGAACGTGATGGTCCCGGCGCCACCGAACACACTAACAAGAGCGTCGCCGCCGACCGCCGATCCACCGCCGGAGACCGTACCTGCGGATGTGTTGGTGCCAAGCGCCGAGGCAACTACCGTGGCATTCCCACCTACGCTGACCGCGCCCCCAAGATTTGAGAAAATCTGTGCCACGCCGCCATCCATCGTCCCGGCGTCGATCAGTCCGTTGAAAGGGGTCGATTCAGCACGCGCACTCGCCAACGCTTCACCCGCGACGTTCAGGGTGCCGTTGGTGGCACCCATTCGTGCCTGACCAGCCGTTGCGGACCCACCCAGCAGATTGATCGTCTCAGCCCCGGAGAAAGCGTCGGCACTGACCACAGCGCTGCCATTGACGGTGATCGTGCTACCATCGAATGCTTCGATAAGGGCCTGGCCCGCAGTCGCATTGATATCATTCGGATCATCAAGGCTCGAGCCAACCACGCCGGCATCGTCCGATGCAACCAGTAGGTCTCCGGTTACCAGCAGGTTGGCACCAAACCCGGCAGTCACGCTCGCGTTCTGCCTCGAGACGACCTGCAGATTGCCATTAACAACTGTCGGGCCGGTTTGCGCTGCCACCTGCGTGGTGTGCGTACCGATCACCAGTGCGCTGCTGGAGATGTTGGCGTCAGCCACGAAAATGTCAGCCTGTGTGGTGCTCGTTTCCGTCCGGGCGGTAAACCGGCCAAGAATGCCATCCGAAACCGAGCCACCGTTCACACTGCGACCGAACACGTCGTAGTTCGCCGAGAGGATGATCTCGCCGTTGACCACCCCGGCACTGGCAGCCGGGGCAAACCCGAGGTTGCCACCGAACAGCATCTGGATCGGGTTCGCCGCCGCCTGGGCCACGGCGTAGATCATGTGGTTGTCACCGGCACCGGTGCTCGACGGACCGCCGATGTTGCCGTTGATGTTCATCGCGTTGCCGACACTGGTTCCGACCGGGATGACGATGTCGAACAGGCCGTTGGTGAGCGTCAGGCTGACCTGCTCGGCCGCGACATAGGCGTGAGTACCGTTGATCTGGATGTCGCCGAACACGTCGAGCCCGGCCGCCGCTGCAATGAAGAAGCTGTTCTCGGGCGTGCCGAGAATGGATGCGCCCGGGTTGATCGTGATCCGGGCAGTGGTGCCGGTCGCGCCAAAGAGGTTCAGAGAGCCTCCGCCAGCAGCAAAGTTGTCGAA